>JBGASI010000001.1:0-36952 GCA_044229815.1 Vicinamibacteria bacterium
ACTACAACCTGAGCGTCCGCGTGCTCGGCCGCCTGACGGAGGTGGACCAGTTCGAGAACGTGGTGGTGAAGGCCGGCGCGGGCACCGACCTCGTGCGGCTGCGCGACGTGGGGCGCGCCGAGCTGGGCGCCGAGACCTACTCCTCGAACCTGCGCTTCGCCGGGCTCGAGGCCTCGGGCATGGGCATTCCGCTGCTGCCCTCGGCCAACGCGCTCGCCGTCTACGAGGGCGTGATGAAGGAGATGGCGCGGCTCGAGAAGACGTTCCCGCCCGGCCTCGAGTGGCGGCTGGCCTTCGACAACGTGGGTGTCGTGCGCGAGTCGATCAAGGAGGTGCTCTTCACGCTGCTGGAGGCCATCGTCCTGGTCGTGCTCGTGATGTTCCTGTTCCTGCAGAACTGGCGCAGCACGCTGATCCCGACGGTCACGATCCCGGTCTCGCTGATCGGCACGTTCGCCTTCATCAAGCTGTTCGGCTTCTCGATCAACACGCTGACGCTGTTCGGGATCGTGCTGGCGACGGGCATCGTCGTCGACGACGCGATCGTGGTGATCGAGAACATCGAGCGCCACATGGCCGAGGAGGGCAAGAGCTCCTACCGGGCGGCGATCGACGCGATGCGCGAGGTGTTCGGCGCGGTGGTCGTGATCGGCATCGTGCTGGTGGCCGTCTTCGTGCCGGTCGCCTTCTTCCCGGGCACCACCGGCCGGCTCTACCAGCAGTTCTCGCTGACGATCGCCTTCGCGGTGATCCTCTCGGTGTTCAACGCGGTGACCTTCACGCCCGCGCTCTCCGCGCTGCTGCTCGCGAAGGAGAGCCACACCCACGGGCGCTTCTTCGGCGCCGTGAACCGGGTGATCGACGGCGGCACCCGCTTCTACGTGCGGACGCTCGAGCGCGCGCTGCAGCTGCGGCCGCTGATGCTCGCCCTGTTCGGCCTGGGCCTGCTCGCGACCTGGTGGCTGTTCAGGACCGTGCCTTCGGCGTTCGTGCCCGAGGAGGACGAGGGCTACTTCATCACGGTGATCCAGGCGCCGGCCGGCGCCTCGCTCGAGTACACGACGAAGGTCTCCGAGCAGGTCGAGACGCTGCTGTTCAAGGACCCGGACATCATGGCGGCCTTCTCGGTGGTGGGCTTCAGTTTCAGCGGCGCGGCGCCGAACAACGGGCTGATCTTCACGCGGCTCAAGCCCTACGACGAGCGGCGCGGCAGCCAGCACGCGCTGCAGGCGGTGCTCGGCCGCATCCGCGGCCCCATGATGGGAATCCCCGGCGCGCTGGTGATCCCCTTCGCGCCCCCGGGAATCCAGGGCCTGTCGACGTTCGGGGGCTTCCAGTACGAGCTGCTCGACCAGACGGGCGGCGACATCACGCGGCTGTCCGACACGCTCGGCTCGTTCATCGCCAAGGCCAACGGCAGCGGCCGCGTGATGGGGCTGTTCTCGAGCTTCCGCACCAACGACCCGCAGCTCGTCGTGGACATCGACCGCGACAAGGCGCGCAGCCTCGCCGTGCCGCTGGCGGAGGTGACGGACGCCCTGCAGGTGTTCCTGGGCTCCGCCTACGTCAACGACTTCGACTTCAACAACCGGGCCTACCGCGTGTACGTCCAGGCCGACCAGCAGCACCGCGCCAGCCCCGACGACCTGCGCCGCTACTACGCCAGAGCCGACGGCGGCACGATGGTGCCGCTCGACAGCCTCGTGCGCACGCGCGAGACGACGGCTCCGCAGATCATCAACCACTTCAACCTGTTCCGCTCGGCGGAGATCAACGGCGTGGCGGCGCCCGGCCTCAGCTCGGGAGAGGCGCTGCGCGCGATGGAACAGCTCTCGCGCGAGGCCCTGCCGCGGGGCTTCGACTTCGCCTGGGCCGGCCAGTCGCTCGAGGAGGTGAAGTCCGGCGCGCAGGTGGTCTTCATCTTCGCGCTGAGCCTGCTGATCGTGTACCTCGTGCTGGCCGCGCAGTACGAGAGCTGGGTGCTGCCGTTCATCATCCTGCTCGGCGTGCCGCTGGCCGTCATCGGCGGCCTCGGCGCGCAGCTGGCGCGCGGTCTCGCCAACGACGTGTTCTGCCAGGTGGGGCTCGTGATGCTGATCGGCCTCGCCGCCAAGAACTCCATCCTGATCGTGGAGTTCGCGGAGCAGCTGCGCGAACGCGGCATGGGGATCGCAGAGGCGGCGGTCGAGGCCGGCCGCATCCGGCTGCGACCGATCCTGATGACCTCGTTCGCCTTCATCCTGGGCGTCTTCCCCCTGGCCGTCGCGACCGGCGCGGGGGCCGGCGCCCGCACCTCCGTCGGCACCTCGGTGGTGGGGGGCATGCTCGCCTCGACCCTGCTGTCGGTCATCTTCATCCCGGTGCTCTACGTGGTGATCCGCACGCTGGCTCCCGGCAAACCGCGGCGACACGCCGAGGACGCGGCGCCCGTCGCCGCGGAGGGAGAAGCCCATGCTTGATCGGCAACTTCCCTTGCTGCTCGCCGCCAGCGTGCTGCTGCCGGCCTGGCCCGCGGCCACGCAGACGGCGCCCGCCACGCCGGAGCGCGTGAAGTTCGTCGAGGCGGTGCGGCGGGCCAGCGAGCACAACCCGACCGTCGGCGAGGCGACGCAGGCGATCCTGCGGGCCCAGGCTCTCCTCGATCAGTCGAAGTCCGTGTTTCGTCCCTCGCTCTACGGCAACGCCGGGACGGTGGTCCTCGACGCCGCGCGCGGGTTCGCCGGCAACGTCACCCAGCCGCGGACGCAGTCGACCTTCAACGCGACCCTCTCCTACCCGGTGCTCGCCGCCGCGCAGTGGGCGGCCAGGAACCAGGCGGCCGACCGGGTCGCGATCGCCCGGATCTCGGCGCAGGAGACGCGGCGCCAGGTGGCCCTGACGGCGGCGCAGTCCTACCTCGCGGTCATCGCCGCCCAGCGCCAGCGGGAGATCGCGCAGCGCAACCTGGACACCGCCAGGGCCCTCGAGGAGTACGCGCGCGCGCGGCTCGAGGCCGGCAAGGGGAGCCGGCTCAACCACGTGCGCTCGACGCAGGCGCGCGCCGCCGCCGAGGCAGAGCTCGAGCTGGCCGAACTGCTCGTGCGCCGAGGCCAGGAGGCGCTCGGCGTGTCGCTCTTCGCCGAGGGTCCCGTGGACGCGGACGGCGATGCCGAGCTGCAGCCCGCGACACCGCCCGCGAGCGAGGCGTGGCTGACCCAGCGGCCCGACGTGCGCCTGGCCACGGCCCAGATGCAGGCCGCCGACCGCGTGGTGCGCGACTCCTGGAAGTCCTGGCTGCCGACCGCGGCCGCGTCCTTCACGCCCCAGTACGTGACGCCCGCCGGGTTCTTCGAGCCGGCCCGGACCTGGCGCGCCGTGTTCCAGCTGCAGGTCCCGCTCTACGACGCGACGCTGCGGCCGGCGAAGCGGGTGAACGTCGCCGACCTGGAAACCTCCCGACTGCGCCTCGACGCCGTCAAGCTGCAGGCGCGCGCCGAGCTGCGCCTGGCCCAGGAAGCCGTGACGCGCAGCGGGCAGCTCGTGGCCGCGAACCGGGTCTCCGCCGAGAGCGCCGCCGAGGCGCTGCGCATCACCGAGGTCGCCTACCGGGCGGGCGCCACCACGAACATCGAGGTGGTCCAGGCCCAGCAGACGGCGCGCAACGCCGAGATCCTCTTCGCCCTGGCCGAGGACCGGCTGCGCCAGGCGCGGCTGGACCTGCTGGTGGCCCTGGGGCAGTTCCCGCAGTAGCGACCTCGCTGCGGACCACGGCGCCGCCCCGCCCGACGATAATGGGCGGATGTCGAACGGACGGGACGCACGGAACGGACCCGATCGCGAGTTCGTGGTGCGCGGGCTTGTGGACCTGCTGGGCGCCGACGCGGTCGTCACCGAGGCCCACGAGCTCGCCCGCTACGAGAAGGGCTGGCGCTACGGCAGCGGCACGGCCCTCCTCGTCGTTCGGCCGCGCGACACGGCGGAGGTGGCGCGCGTGCTGGCGTTCGCCCGGCAGCGCGGCCTCCGGCTGTTGGCGCAGGGCGCCAACACGGGGCTGGTGGGCGCCTCCACCCCGGACTCGACGGGCGAGATGGTCGTGCTCAGCCTGGAGCGGCTGTCCTCGCCGCTCGAGGTCGACCCCGTCGACCGCACGGTAGTGGCGGGGGCCGGCGTGCTGCTGAGCCAGCTCGACGCCGCGCTCGAGCCGCACGGCCTGATGTTCCCGATCGATCTGGGCGCCGACCCGACGGTGGGCGGCATGGTCGTCACGAACACCGGCGGCACGCGCCTCGTCCGTTACGGCGACGTGCGCCAGAACCTGCTCGGCCTCGAGGTCGTCCTCGCCGACGGAGCAGTGCTCGACCTGATGACGGCGCTGCGCAAGAACAACACCGGCCTCGACGCGAAGCAGCTGTTCGTCGGCACGTCGGGCGTGCTCGGGGTCGTGACCCGCGCCCTGCTCCGGGTCGTGCCGCGACCCGCGCAGCGCGTGAGCGCGTTCGTCGGTGCGACGGACGGCAGGACGGTGCTCGCGCTGCTCTCGCACCTCGAGCGCCGCGTCGGCGACGTGCTCACGGCCTTCGAGGTGATGAGCGCGGACGCACTGGCCCCGGTGTTCCGTTACCAGCCGCGGCTGCGCAGCCCGTTCGGCGCATCGCTGCCACCCTTCACGGCGCTGGTCGAGCTGTCGACGACACTGCCGGCGGACCGCCTGCCGCTCGACGACCTGCTCGAGTCCGAGCTCGGAGACCTGATCGAGACCGGGGTCGCCGAGGGCGTCGCCGACGTCTTCCCGGGGAGGCCGGCCGAGCTGTGGGAGATCCGCCACCACGTCTCGGAGAGCCACCGGCACGAGGGCGAGGTGCTGGGCTTCGACGTCAGCGTCCCCCGCTCCTCCCTGCCCGACCTGCTCGCCGGCGCGCGCGAGCTGCTGGCGGCGGAGTACCCGTTCGTCCGCGTCTGCGACTTCGGCCACTGGGGCGACGGCGGCGTGCACCTGAACCTGGTCTGGAACCCGGAGGACGCGCCACGGCAGACGCCCGCGCTGAAGCGCGAGCTGCAGCCGCGGATCTACGAGCTGGCCGTTGGCCGCTTCCGCGGCAGCTTCAGCGCCGAGCACGGCATCGGCCCGCACAACCAGCTCTTCTACGACCGCTACACGCCGGACCTCGTGAAGAGCCTCTGCCGCACGCTCAAGGCGCAGCTCGACCCCAGTGGCCTGCTCGGCACCGTTCGGCTGGGCTGAGCGTCCGGCTCGCGCGGCTAGCCGAGCGTGACCTCGCGGCCTTCGTCCGCCGACTGCCGGCACGCGTCCAGGACGAGCTGGGTCTTGAGCGCGATCTCTCCCCAGTGGGGATCGCGCCTGCCGGTGGTGACGAGCGTCGAGAAGGCGCGGAACATCGCGGCCTCCTGCGCCGAGGGGTGGCGGCTCGCGTATTCGGGGACGGCGACGCTGCGGCTGCGCCGCTGCATGTCGAAGTCGCAGCCCCGGGCCTCGAAGACGGAGTTCGTGACCTCGAACCGCGTCTCGTCGCCGAAGAAGGGCAGCACGAAGTCCGGGACGTGGACGAAGCCCTTCGTGCCGCCGACGTTCGCCCACTGCTGGTTCTCGGTCCGGAACGAGCAGTAGACGCTCGCCGAGACGCCGCCCCGGAAGAGCAGCTCGCCGGACATCTCCACGGGAACCCGGCCGGGACCGTCGGGGCGGCCGGCCTGCGCGAGCGTGCGCGCGTTGACGTGCGTCGGCAGCTCGTAGCCCATCACCCAGAGCGTGAAGCGCAGGTTGTACCAGCCGAGGTCCCCCAGGCAGCCGTGCGGCTCGAGCGCGCTGTCGAGGCGGATGTTGCCGCGGAAGAACTCGTCGTCGCCGTTGAATCCGAACTGCGTGGCGATGCGACGGATCGCGCCGACGCTCTGGCCGTCGTCGAGTGTCTGGCGCAGGGCCCGCAGCCGGCTGCCGTGCATGAACATCACGCCGTCCATGAACTGGACGTTGGCGGCCTCGCAAGCCGCGAGCATGTCGCGGACGTCGGCGGCGGTCACGCCGACGGGCTTCTCCACGAGCACGTGCTTGCCGGCGCGCGCGGCCGCGAGGACCCACTCCTTGCGCAGCCCGGTCGGCAGCGGGATGTAGACGGCGTCGACGTCGGAGCGGCCGAGCAGCGCGTCGTAGCCGGCGACGGCGGCAGGCGCGGCGGGCAGCGGACAGGCGGCCTGGCACCCGGCGATGAACTGCCGGCTGCGCTCGAGCGAGCGGCTGGCGACGGCCGTCAGCGCGGCGTTGCCGGCCAGCGCCATGGCCTGCCAGTTCTTCCGCGCGATGCCGGCCGTCCCGAGAATGCCCCAGCGACAGTCGCCTGTCTCCATCAGGTGGTCCTCCGTGTCGTGGAGGAGAGTCTACGACCGACGCAGGCCCCGGCGCCCGGCTCAGCGTGCGACGGGGTCTTCGCCGAGAACGTCGTCCAGTGTCGAGAGGAAGCGGTCGGCGTCCGCCTCGCCGAAGACCAGCGGCGGCCGCAGCTTGAGGACGTTCTCGTGGGGGCCGTCGACGCCCGAGAGGATGCCGCGGTCGCGCAGGCGGTTGACGACGTAGGCGGCCTCCTCCGTCGCCGGCTCGAGCGTCGCGCGGTCCCTCACGAGCTCGACGCCGAGGAAGAGCCCCGAGCCGCGGACGTCGCCGACGAGCGAGTGGCGGGCCATGAACTCCTCGAGCCCGGCCCGCAGGTGGTTGCCGACGCGCAGCGCGCGCTCCTGCAGGTGCTCGTCGCGGAGCACGTCGAGGACGGCGAGACCGGCGGCGCAGGCGACGGGGTTGCCGCCGAACGTGGCGAAGTACTCCATGCCGTTGTCGAACGCGGAGGCGATCTGCGGCGTCGTCACCACGGCGGCGAGCGGGAAGCCGTTTCCGATCGGCTTGCCCATCACCACGATGTCGGGGACGACGTCCTGCGTCTCGAAGCCCCAGAAGCGCGTGCCGAGTCGGCCGAAGCCGACCTGCACCTCGTCGGCGATGCAGACGCCGCCGGCCGCGCGCACGTGGCGATAGGCCTCGGCCAGGTAGCCGGGCGGCAGCACGACCTGGCCTCCGACGCTCGGCAGCGTCTCGGCCAGGAACGCGCACGCGCCGGCGCCCTTCTCGCGCAGCGCGGCGACGACGTGGGCGACCGGCTGCGCGAACTTCGCGCCGCGCGCGGGGTCGCCGCGACGGTGCGCGCCGCGGTAGTCGTCGGGAAGCGGGACGACGTGGACGAACGGCTTGCGGCCCTCGCCTCCGGGGCCGTCGAACTTGTACGGGCTGACGTCGACGAGCTTCGCCGTGTTGCCGTGGTACGCGTGCTCGAGCACGATCACGTCGTCCCGGCCCGTGAGCGCGCGGGCGAGCCGCAGCGCCAGCTCGTTGGCCTCGCTACCCGAGCTCACGAAGTAGCAGACCCGCAGCGGCTCCGGCATCAGCGAGGTGAGCCGTTCCGCGTAGCGCAGGGCGTTGTCGTGCAGGTAGCGCGTGTTGGTGTTGAGCAGGGCGATCTGATCCTGCGCCGCGCGCGCGACGCGGGGGTGCGAGTGGCCCACGAGGGGCACGTTGTTGAAGGTGTCGAGGTGCGCGCGCCCGGTGTCGTCGTACAGGTGCTGCATCCACCCGCGCACGATCTTCAGCGGCCGCCGGTACGCGAGGCTGAGGTTGCGGCCGAGCAGTCGTCGTCGCGCGGCCAGTGTCTCCTCCCGACTCGCGTCCTCCGGCGGGAAGCACGTCAGCGGGATGCCCAGCAGCAGGTTGGCGTCCGGGCAAAGTGCCGTCCAGAGCTCCCGCTCGGACGCGCGCGCGACGCCGGGGAAGGCGCTGCCGAGAGTGAAGAGGTCGAGGATCACCTGGACGTGGACGTGCGGGGCCCAGTCGCCGTTCGAGGGTGGCGCGCCCACGCGGGCGAACACCTGCCCGGCGGCGACGCGCTGGCCGACGCGCAGGGCTGGCAACGTGTCCTGGCTGAGGTGGCCGTAGAGCGTGAAGAACGTGACGCCGTCCTCCGGCTCGTGGCGCAGCACGACGAGCGGGCCGTAGTCGAGCCGTGCGGCGTTGTCCGCCAGGAGCTGCACGGTGCCTTCGAGGGGCGCGCGCACCGCCGTGCCCGGCTCGACGAACAGGTCGATCCCGAGGTGGACGGTGCGGCCCTCCTCGTCCCCATGCGCGCCGAATGCCGGCGAGGCGTAGAACGCGCGCGCCTCGCCGTAGCGCCCCACGCCGACCCGCTTGCCCCGCCGCCGCAGCTCCGCGAACAGGGCCTGCGTCAGCGGGCCCGTCTCGGCGGCGCGCGGGTCGGCGCCGAGGAAGAGACTCGAGACACCGAGGTCGAAAACGTGGGCGTCGCGCGTCAGGTCGGCGTCCAGCACGCCGGCAAACGAGCCGGAAACCAATCGCCCACGAAGCCACTCGGTCGCCTTCGCGCCGTCTCGCAGCGGCGCTAGACCGCACGCCCAGCGGAAGGTCGCCTGAGCGAGAGCCGGCGGCACGCGCGCGAGCCGCTCGAGCGCCTCCCACGCCGGCGCCTAGCTGATCGTCACGTACGGGTCGTCGGGCCGTTGCGCGGAGACCAGCGCGGAGTTCGCCACGCTGACCGCCAGTCGCGCCCCGATCAGCGGGAAGAGGACGGCGATCTCGTCCTCGGAGAGCGGAAAGGCCCGGTGGTAGCCGCGCACGACCGCCGTCGCCGCGGCGAGCACGTCCGCCTGGCCGAGAAGGGCGTACGCCGCGGCGACCGCCGGCTCGGCCACGACCAGCCCGTAGTGCATGTCGCCAAAGTCGATGACGCTGGCCACCGCGTGCGGCTCGGCCCGCGGGCCGCTCACGAGCACGTTCCAGTCGTTGCCGTCGCCGTGGATGACGGCCCGCCGGAGCCGGGAAAGAACGGGTGCCACTGCGTCGAAGCGATCGAGGAAGCGCTCCGCCAGGGCGCGACGCGACGGGTCGGCGATCCGAGGCAGTGCCTCGCGGATGAGGCCCGCCCGCGCGAGGTCCCACTTCAGCTCGCGGTGGGCCGCCGGGTGATCGAAGCCGGCGAGCGCGCGGTCCATGTCCCCGAGGAGCCGCCCGAGGCTCTCGTGCAGTTCGCGCGTGCGGGGGCGCGCCTCGGCCAGCGGCACGCCGTGCACCCACGTCAGGAGAAGCACGAGCCGTGCGTCACCCCGGGCGTCCGCGCTGCGCCCGACGGGCTCC
Source organism: Vicinamibacteria bacterium (assembly GCA_044229815.1). Lineage (GTDB taxonomy): Bacteria > Acidobacteriota > Vicinamibacteria > Fen-336 > Fen-336 > DATBSL01. Next base: position 9,185 of record JBGASI010000001.1, read on the forward strand.
CCGTCGAGGGCGGGCAGGACCCGCGGAAGGGCCAGCGCCGGCGCCTCGCGCGCCAGGTGCCGCAGCACCTCCGCCAGCATCGCGGCGAAGCCGGCGTCGCGCTCGCGGTGCATGACCTTCAGCACGAACGCGCGGCCGTCGTCAGTGTCGAGGCGGAAGTTGTCGTCGAACTCTCCGGGCAGGGGCGAAGCGGCGCCTTCGACTCCGAAGGTCTCGCGGGCGATGCGGGCGGCGTGAGCGGGAGTGGGCGCCGAGGCGGGGTCCTTCGTCATCACGGACCGGCATCTTATCCACGATGGCCGGGTGCGCGGCAAGCCCCCGCGCTGCTATGCTCGGCGCGCCCTGCGAAGCCCGCATGACACCCCCGAGAGTCCGCGCGCTTCTGCTCGCCGTCCTGCTCGCGGCCTCCGCTCGCGCGGAGGAGGCCGCCCCCGGCCCGCCGCGGTTCTTCCCTCCCGGCGACCTGCTGCGATTCGGCGTCTTCTACTACCCTGAGCAGTGGCCGCGCGAGCAGTGGGCCCGCGACGTCGCTGGCATCGCGCGGCTCGGCTTCGATTTCGTCCACCTGGGGGAGTTCGCGTGGGCTCAGCTCGAGCCCTCCGACGGCCGTTTCGACCTTGCTTGGCTCGACGACGTGGTGGTGCTCGCCGGCCGCGCCGGGCTGAAGGTGGTCCTCGCGACGCCCAGCCTGTGCCCGCCGGCCTGGATGGGCGAGGGGCACCCCGAGATCTACCTCGTCGGAGCGGACGGGCGAAGGCGCGAGCACGGCAACCGCGCAAACGCCTCGGTGACGAACGACGTCTACCTCCGCCACGTGGACCGCATCGTCGAGCGGCTGGCCGAGCGCTACGGCCGCGACCCGCGCATCCTCGGCTGGCAGGTCGACAACGAACCGCTCGCGACTCCCGACTACAGCGCCTCGGCTCGCGCGGCGTTCCAGCAGTGGCTGAAGGCGCGTTACGGGACGATCGACCGCCTGAACGAGGCGTGGGGCGGCTCGTTCTGGAGCCTGCGCTACGACCGCTTCGACCAGGTCGTGCTCCCGCGGGACGACCCCGGCAACGAGGACAAGACGAGCCCGCACGCCGTTCTCGACTTCCGCCGCTTCACGGCCGACGCGACCGCCGCGTTCCTCGACCGCCAGGCCGCGACCCTGCGCCGCCACGCCGGCCCTGCGCAGTGGATCACGACGAACTACACCAACGTCTCCGAGGGCTCGGACGCGCGGCGCACGCGCCGGCTCGACTTCCCGAGCTTCACGATCTACCCGGTCGCCGGCGCCAATCGGCTCGGCGGCCAGAGCTTTCGCTACGGCAGCCCGACGCGGATGGCCGAGGCGCTCGACTTCCACCGGCCGATCGCCGGCGTGACGGGCGTCATGGAGCTCCAGCCCGGCCAGGTCAACTGGGCGCCGGTGAACCCGCTGCCCGCGCCCGGAGCGGTCCACATGTGGATCCTGCACGCCCTCGGCGGCGGCGCCTCGTTCGTGGCCACGTACCGCTACCGCCACCCGCGCTTCGGGAGCGAGCTGTACCACGACGGCCTCGTCGGCACCGATGGGACGACGCTGACGCAGGGCGGACGCGAGTTCGCCGAGGCGATCGCCGACGTCCGGCGCCTGCGCAGCGAGGCACGGCCGGGCGCGCCGCTGCCGGCCGTGCTGCGTGCCCGGCGCACGGCGCTGCTGTGGAGCCACGACGTGCTGTGGGACCGCGAGAACCACCGCGAGACGGCGCGCTGGGACACGTGGCGGCACCGGAGCGTGTTCGCCGCGGCGGTCAAGTCGACGGCGGCGCCGCTCGACTTCGTGGGCGAGGGCGACGATCTCGCGGCGTACCCGTTCGTGGTCGCGCCGGCGTACCAGCTCGTCGACGACGCGCTCGTCCGGAAGTGGCGCCTCTACGTCGAGAACGGCGGCCACCTCGTCCTGACGTGCCGGACGGGGCAGAAGGACGCGCGCGGGCAGCTGCCCGAGGCGCCGTGGGCGGCCGGGGTCGCGGATCTCGTCGGTGCGCGCGTGCGCGGCTTCGACACGCTGCCGGAAGGGGTGATCGGCACGGTGCGGCGCGGTTCGCAGACGCACGAGTGGTCGACGTGGGCGGATCTCCTCGAGCCCGCGCCAGGGACCGAGGTGCTGGCCAGGTATGGCGACCAGTTCTATGCCGGCGCGGCGGCTACGGTGAGGCGGAGCCTCGGGAGAGGCAGCGTCACCTACGTTGGCGTCGAGACCGCGGACGGCACGCTGGAGCGGGAGCTCGTCCGCGAGGTCTATCGCCGAGCCGGCGTCGCGATCGAGGACCTCCCGCGAGGCGCCTACCTCGAGTGGCGTGACGGGCTGTGGGTCGGAGTGAACTACGGCAACGAGCCGGTGCCGTTTCCCGTTCCCTCGGGCGCGCGCGTGCTGCAAGGAGCGAACCCGCTGCCGCCCGCGCTGACCCTCGTCTGGCGCTAGCTAGCGCGCCTCCGCGCCCGGAACCACCTGGGTTCTAGCGAGGCGGCTCCTCGACCCGGTCTGTGGCCGGAGACGCCGAGGCCCACACCGCGGGCTGAGCTGCTGATACGTTTGCATTATGGACAGCTACTGTATGTTCGCACAGCGGAGGGTGACATGATGCACCGCCTCGCCGTCCTGGTCGCAGTCGCCGCAATTGGCTGCGGTTCGTCAACGACGAAGCCCGACAGCCCGGGGCCCTCCGCCTCGCCTCTGGACATCTCCCAGCACAAGCCCGGCGACGGCCAGATCCCCGGGACGACACTGCCGCCGAACTCGCCCAGGGTGGGCGGTGGCGGTGCGCCGGCGTCGCCGGCACCGAGCGGTGGCGGAGGCGACGCGCACTGCGCCGGTGCTGCGCCGGCCGTGGACTGCGGGACCGCCACCGCGAGGTGCACCGACTCCACCTACAGTTGTTCTGGGGTCCGCACTGACGTGTGCCGCTCGAGCGACATCGAGTGCATCTACTGTCCCGGCCCGCTCTGCACGGGCGGCGTGAACTAGGCGTCCGACTCGAGGCGCCGCGCGTCCGCGCGCCCGGAACAAATCGAGCCCCAGCTCCGTCTCACTGCACGTCTGGCGGCGCAAGTCTCTTCCATCCAACAAGTTGGAAGCGCCGCCGTCCATGCGACTGAACGAGACGGAGGACGAGCGATGAAGAAGGAACTGATGAGCCTCGCGTTGGCGGCCGCCTGCTGCGGCGCCGCGGCCGGCGAGGCCGGGACGCAGGCGACGAAGCGCTTCGAGTGGACCACGACGTCTGCGACCGCTAAGCAGAAGCTCCTCGATGTCCAGCAGCGCATAGAGAGCTTCCAGTTCGGCGCGGAGACGGTCGAGGCCGCGCGCCAGATCGTCACGGCGGACCCGCAGTTCGCGATGGGCGAGTACTATCTCTCGGCCGTCGCCCCGCCCCCGGAGAACCAGGCGCACCTCGACAAGGCCGTCCTCCTGTCGCAGAAAGCCTCGGACGGGGAGCGCCGGTTCATCGAGGCGATGGTGAAGTCGCGCGCGAACCAGGGCCAGAACTTCCGCGACGGCATCGCCCCGCTCGAGGCGCTCGCCCTCGACTATCCCGACGAGCGGCTCGTGCAGGTGATCCTGGGCCAGCTCTATCAAGGCGCCAACGACGCGGAGAAGGCGCGTGCCGCCTTCCGGCGCGCCGACGCGATCGGCCCGAAGAGCGCGCGCGTGCGCGCGTTCCTCGCGAACGAGGAGCTGCTCGACGGCCGCTACGACGAGGCGCGCCGCACGTTCCAGGACGTCGCCGAGTCGCTGCCGAAGGGCGCGGCGCCGTTCGCCGTCCGCTACGGCCTCGCCTTCGCCGACCTCTACCAGGGGCGGCCGGACCAGGCGATCGCCTCGCTCGAGAAGTACGTGACCGAATACCGGGACAGCGGGGCCGCGCAGGGCTTCCCCGAGGTGTTCATCTGGAACTCGATCGCGCGCATCCGTCTCGAGAACGGCCGGTTCGACGAAGCGATGAAGGCGTACGAGAAGGGCTACGCGAGCGTCCCCGGCAGCAGCCTGCCCGAGGACCAGAAGCAGGTCTGGCTCGGCCGGCTGCGCCACGGCCGCTGCCGCGTGCTGGCGCGCATGGGCCGCCACGAAGAGGCCTGGAAGGAGGCGCTCTCGATCAAGAAGATGATCGACGACGGCGGCGAGGCCGGCGCGCAGTACCTGCCGGCGTGGCACTACCTCGCCGGCTACCTCGAGCTCGAGAAGGGCGACGCCAGGGCAGCCGTCCTGGACCTGAAGCAGGCGAACGCCCAGGACCCCTTCCACCTGCTGCTGCTGGCCCGCGCCTACGAGAAGGCGGGCCAGGCCGAGGACGCGCGCCAGACGTTCCGCGCGGTCGTCGAGTCGCGCCAGAACGGCCTCGAGCGGGCGCTCGCGTACCCCGAGGCGAAGCGCAAGCTCGGGCTGTGACGCCGCGCCGGCGGCTCGAGGTGGGGCTCCTTACCAGAGCGTCCGGGCGGGGTACTGCCAGATCGGGCCGTCCGGCGTCACGAGCACGAGCCCGCCGACGATCGCCTGGGCGATCAGCATGCGGTCGAACGGGTCGCGGTGGATGTCGGGGAGTTTCCCGACGTGCAGGGCCGCTTCCTCGTCGACGGGCAGCGCCTCGATCCCGTGGGCGGCTCGCTGGGCCGGGACGAACACCTCGGGGGGCGCGGGCAGGGGCAGCTTGCCCAGGCGGTGCTTGACCGCGATCTCCCAGGCCGAGGCCGCGCTGAGGAAGACCTCGCTTTCGGGGTCGACGAAGGCCTCGCGCGCCCGAGCGGACAAGGCCGCGTCTCCGCCCACGATCCACAGGAACGTACAGGTGTCGAGCAGCAGGCGCACGCGCGGCTCAGCGACCCTCGAAGGCAGCGAGGACTTCCTCGGGCAGCGGCTCGAAGAACGACTCGGGGACCTTGAACCCCGGGACGAGCCCTACCGGCCGGCGCGTCCGCCGCGACTTGCGCACGGGTCGAAGCTCCGCCGCCGGGACGTTCCGCCGGCAGATCAGCACGGTCTCCCCCTCGGCCACCCGGTCGACGAGAGCCGAGAGGTGCGCCTTGGCCTCGTACAAGTTGACCTTCTTCATGGTCTCATACTAGACCAAGTTCCACGCGATATGGAGCCCCGCCCACGCCGCGGCCACGAGGCTCAGCGCCGCCGTTCCCCGACGACCTTCACGGGCCCGAGGAGACCCGAGGGCAGCAGCGGCGAGTCGGCCTTGTAGAACTCCGGGCGCGTGAAGGTGTACTGCACCGGCGCGCCGGGCTGTCGGTCGCCGATCATCCGGTTGACCCACAGGTTCGTGACGCGGACAAGGACGCTGTTGGCGCCCGGCTTGAGGGCGCGCGTGACCTCGAGGCGGTAGGGCGGCTTCCAGGCGACGCCGAGCGGCACGCCACCGATCGACACCTCGGCGATGTTCTCGACGCGGCCGAGGTCGAGCCAGAGCCGCGCCCCGCCCTCGAACCACGCGCGCGGCGCCTGGATCGACGCGGTGTACGTGCCCGTGCCGGAGAAGTAGCGGACGCCCGCGTCCGCGTGCTCGGCCCACGAGCCGAGCGTGTCGAACGTGAGGCTCGCGGGCGCGCCGCGGCCCGCCTGGAAGCGCACGGGCCAGGGACCGGCGACGGTCGCGAGGTCCTGCTCGACGCGGAAGGGCAGCGTCCGCGCGGCGGCGCTCGTCGGCTTGCGGAACACGACGAAAACGGTCTCCCACGGCTCGAGGTGCAGCGGCACCGTCGTCCGCCCGCCCGCCGTGCGGAACGACGCCGGCTCGCGCGCGCCCGTGTCCGCGCGCCACAGCTCCGCCTGCCGGCCGCTCACGCGGAACGTGGCCTCCAGGTCCTCGGCGCGCGCCGCGCGGTTGTCCACGAAGTAGACCTCGCCCTCGGGCAGCGAGCGGTGCACGAAGAGCAGCTGGCTGTCGGGGCGGGGCTTCGTGTGCTCGAAGTCGGGCGGAACGCCGAGCTGCGCGAGCACGTCGCCCAGCGTCGCGCGGCCATGGACCGTGCCCGCGCCGAGGCGGTGATCGCCGCCGCCGTCGCCCGTCCCCCAGAGTTCGTCGATCACCTGGCGCACCTCGGCCTCGTCGTCCGCCAGGCTCGGGCTGCCCGCGGGCTTCGTCCCGACGACGACCGCGCCCGCCGCGACCAGCTCGCGGAGCCGGCGCAGCACGGGCAGGGAGGTCCGCCGCGCGTGCGGGTCGAGCGCCAGCACGCGGTAGCGCATGCCGCTCTTCGAGACGAGCCGGCCCGCCTCCACCGAGACGACGTGGCGCAGCGCGTCGGCGTTCACGAAGTCGAAGCCGTAGCCCGGCGGCACCGGCGGGGCCTGCTGGCCGAAGAGCGCCGTCAGGTTCGTGTCCTCGCCGTAGTAGTAGAGGACGTCGGCCACGAAGCGGCCCTGCTGCAGCAGGTACGACGAGCGCGCGAGGTAGCCGACCCACGCCCGCGCCGGCTCCGCCCAGGTCTCGTTGCGCGTGAACCACTGGCCGAAGGGGCCGAGGCTGAGGCCGGGGACCTTGTCGAGGAGCGGCTGGTGGACCGAGGTGTGGATCACGAAGCGGTTGAGGCCCATCGCCAGCAGCTTGTCGGCCGTCGGCTTGAGCGTCGCGGGCGACCAGGCCCACGGGCCCGAGGCCGCCGTCATCGACTCGGCGGCGACGAGGTTCTGGCCGTAGAGGTGCGCGACCGAGGCCGACTCGCGGATGTCGGCGTTCGAACCGTGGTTCTCGTCGTTGACGCCGGGCTGCTGCGTCCACATCGCGCCCATCGGCACGTCGGCGCTGCGCTTGGCTTCCATGCCGTCGCCGATGAAGGCCCGACCGCCCTCGTGCGACTCGGTGTAGTGGCCCATGCCGCGGGCCTTCAGAAGGGCGCTGATCCGATCGTAGTGGTTCTCGGCGAGCAGGTCCGAGAGCGTCTGCCGGAAGTCCCACAGGAAGCGCTCGCTGGCGGAGGCGCTCTCGACGACGCGCCCGGTGAGCGTCGGCAGCCAGGGCCGCGCGTCGTAGCCGCGGCGCTTCGTGAACTCGGCGAGCATCGACGCCGTCCAGTTCTGCGTCCCGGCCTCCCAGCTGTCGCTGATCAGGTACTGCAGGCCGCGCCTTCCCATCAGCGGCCCGACCGCGTCCTTGTACAGGTCGAGGTAGGTGGTCATGTACGCGCGGACGTGCCCGGCGTCGAGCTTGTCCACCTCGAGGCCCGTGCCCTCGGGCGAGGCGGGCGCGTTCTGCCGGCCGATCAGCGAGTAGCCCAGGCGCAGCAGCGTCCAGCGGCCGGCGGGCGGCGTCCAGTCGAGCGTGCCGTCGGCGCGCAGCCTCGCCGTGAGGTCGACGACATCCTCCTTCTTCACGGCGTCCGCGGGCGCCGCGGCGGGCGTCGGGACCTCGGAGAGCACGCCGAAGGTGGCGAAGGCGGCCTTCTCCTCGAAGCGGTTCACGCGCGCGCCCGTGTGCAGGACGAGCTCCGCGACCAGGACACCGGGCGACGCAGGCGGCGCCATCTCGACGCCACCCACCTCGAAGCGCTCCGGCGCGGCCGCCGGGAAGACGACGCGGAAGAAGCGCGCGCGCACCGGCTCGAACGCGATGGTGTTCTGCTCGGCGACGCTGCGCGGGACCTGCGCGATCGTGCGGAAGCTGCGGCCGTCCTCGCTCGCCTGGAGCTCGGAACCCGGGGGCCGCGGCGCCCACCACGGCGGCTTCGCGCCGCCGAGCGCGAGCGTGACGCCGCGGATCGCCTGCGGTTCGGCGTACTCGAACTGGATCCAGACCTTCTCGCCGGCGGCCGCAGGGGGCAACGTCGCCGAGCGGACGAGGTCGCCGTCGGCGAGCAGCGCCGCGTCGATGGCCCCGCCGCTCGAGCTGACGTTCGGGCCGAGCTCGGCCTGGGGCCGGTCGCTCGCGGGCAGGCGGAACGCGAGGACGGCGACGTCGCGGTAGAGCTCCGGCAGCGCTCGGCCGCCCGATTCGCCGGCGGGGACGTTCTGGAACGGCCCGGTGGTGGTGGGCGGCTTCGGCACGACGCCGGAGAACGGCGCGCCACCTTTCACCGGCGTCTCGCGCCAGACGAGCTTCTTCATGGCCTGCTCGGGCGTGACCCACGGCCCGCCCGACTCGCTCCAGCCCGGCGAGCCGGCGATCGCCGTCTCGAGCCCGAGGCGGTCGGCCGTCTCGATCGCGTAGCGAAAGGCGTCCTTCCACTCGGGTGTCATGTAGGCGACGCGCCTGGCGACCACGGTGTCGCCGAAGAGCGAGGCGTCGAAGTTCTGGAAGCCCCCGAGGCCCACCCGCTTCATCCACTCGAGGTCGAGCCGGATGCCCTCCTTGGTGACGTTGCCGTTCATCCAGTGCCACCAGACCCGCGGGCGCGCAGCAGGCGGCGGCGAGACGAAGCCCTGGTAGAGCGGGTCGGCGCTCGCGGCCCTGGCCCGCGGCGTCGCGGCAGCCGCCTGCGGCGACTGGCCGTGCAGCGGGGCCGCGAGGCCGATCCAGGCGACGAGGGCGAGCGCACCGCCGAGGCGGAGGGAGTCCAGGCGCGTCTTCATCGGGCACCTCGCAGACGGCCGGCCGCGGAGCAGGGCCGGCGCGCGAACGGTAGCACGGGCGAGTCGCCCGGCCGCGGACGTGTTCCCTTAGCCCAGCGCGACACCGAAGAGGCGCCCGATCGCGGCGGTGACCGCCATGGCGAGGGCGCCGCCGATCGTGACCCGCAGCGCCGCCGGGGCGATCGGCGCGCCGCCGAGCCGGCCGCCGAAGGCGCCGAGAGCCGCGAGGCCGACGAGGGAGACAGCGGCGATCGCCGGGATGCGCGCCTCGCTCGGCGTCGCGAGCAGGGCGAGGATCGGGACCGCCGCGAAGAGGGCGAAGCTCAGCGCGGAGATCCACGCCGCCTGGAAGGGGCGAGAGAGGGCGGTCGGGTCGATGCCGAGCTCGTCGCGCAGGTGCGCGCCGAGCCGATCCCGCGCGCTCAGTTGGATGGCGACCTTCAGCGCAAGGTCGCGGTCGAGTCCCCGGTTCACGTAGATCTCCGCGAGTTCCTGGAGCTCGAGAGCGGGTTCGTCCGCGAGCTCCCGGGTTTCCCGCCCGATGTCAGCGCGCTCGGCGTCGCGCTGCGAGCTGACCGACACGAACTCCCCGACCGCCATCGACATGGCGCCGGCCACGAGCCCGGCGACGCCCGCCACCAGGATGTCCCGGGTCGAGGCGGACGAGGCCGCCACGCCGATCATCAGGCTCGCGGTCGAGACGATCGCGTCGTCGGACCCGAGCACTGCCGCCCGCAGCCAGCCGGCACGGCCGGTCCGGTGCGCTTCCGGGAAGGGCTTTGTCACCAGGTTTCCTCGATGTGGATGGAGCTAACGCATTGTGGCCCAGTTCGAGCGCAGGGCAGGGACACCGTTCGCGTCGGTGGACAGCCAGACCTCGAGCGCGCTCGCCGTGGGATCGACGAGGAGCTGCTCCTCGCTGCGCCGGTCCTCGATCTGCCCGACGACGTCCGCGATGACCCCCTGCAGCAGGGCCTGGCCGAGGCCGCCGCAACTCCCGTCGGCGTTCGTCACCAGCACCGGGGCGTCGATCCACTCCTGGTGGATGCGCCAGTACGCGGGGCTGCCGCCGCAACGCTGCGGGCCTTTCGGCTGGTAGACGAGCGCGCCGTAACCGTCGCCGGCCTCGATCCACACCATGGTCGACTGCCTGTACACCGCGAGCGCCTCGGGCTTGACGCGCTCCGGCTGGCCCCAGAGGGTCGTGAACTGCCGCTCGGTCGTCGCGAACTGGTCCGGCCGCACCAGGAACGAGTCGTCGAACCCGAGCACCCCGGCGTTCGTGAGCACGGCCTTCAGTGCCGGATCGAGCGGAAAGCCGAGACGTTTCTCGGCCGCCTCGAAGGCGCCCGCCGGCACCTTGGGCTCGAGCCACAGGCCCAGCTCGATGGCCCGGTCGCCGGATCCGAGGCGCGACAGCACGGCTTCGACGGCGACGGTCAGGCCGCCGACCGCCACCGCCGGAGGTCCCTGCCGGAAGGGCTCGGTGACGCCCGCCACGGACACCAGGGCATACGACCGCCGCCTGCGGCCCGCCCCCACGGCGAGCGCCCGCGCCGCCGCGGGCAGCGTCGCCCGGCAGGACACCGGCTGGCCGCCCTTCGACGTCACCGCGATCCGGCAGGTCTCGCGGCCGTCGACCGAGACGACGTACTCGCCGGGCGTGACCTCGCTCGGGTTCGCGCGCAGCAGGAGATCGAAACTCGCGGGCACCGCGCCACCTCCCGAGACGGCGAGCAGGCCCAGCAGGGCAAGAGCAGGATGGGACATGGGGCGGTAGTGTCGCACGAGGCTCGCGCCGGAAGGCCGAAGTCGCGACGCCGAGTCACCCGATGTACGCGATGCACTTGCGCTCGCGGCCACAGCCCGAGCACGGCGCGTCGCCATGGCGCCACTCCTGCGGCGCCTGCTGGAGCGGACGGACGATCTGGTTCACCTGGCCGATCGGCGTGACGCCGACCTCGCGGCTGATGCAGTGGTGGCAGTAGTAGTTCCCGCGTCGCTGCCGCAGCCAACGGGCCACCCGCGAGGCACTGTCGGTCGCCTGAGGCGCCGGCGCCTCGACCGGCACATCCGCCTCGACGTTGCCTTCGGTCGGCGGACTCGTTTGCACCTCGACCTCGGCGGGAGCCGCAATGTCGGCAAGCCCGGCCACGACAACCGCGTCGTGGATCTCGTTGAACCCGAAGGCGAAGTTGTTCTGCTCCTGAAGCAGCGCCTCCAACCAGGGCACGCCGTTCAACGGGATCGGGGGCGAGAACTCCCTCCCCTCCTCGCCCTCGACGAGGAAGTGATCGGCGCCAGCGTCAACCACGTCGGCCGTGTAGACCGCAGCAAGGCCGAACTGCGTCGCGCCCTTCGCGTCCCGCCGGCCCTCGATCACCCACACCTCGCTGCCGATCGCGCGCTCGAGGAACGCGCGGCTCTTGTTGCTCTTGAAGGAGAACCCGTCCGCAGGCCTCGCCGAGTAGGCGTAGCCCATCCTGGGGACGCTGTGGAAGGCGACGAAGTTGGTCGAGGACATGCTTCCTTCCCACGTTCAGCCGACACGGGGCAGCGGCGTCCGCCCCGGCCGCTTCGAGCCGCACCGCTCCCCCTGCGCTACTTGGAGTGCCGCTGGAAGAAGGCCCACGAGTGGTCGGCGAAGTCGAGGTCCTGGTTCGTCTTGCCAAACGTAGGCCAGAGGCCGCTCCAGATCTGGGTGGAGTGCGGCCACCAGTGGCCCGCGCCGACCGCGCGATAGTACACAAGCTCCTGCCCCGCCGGGCCACGAGCATAGGTCGAGCGCACGACGTGGCTGCTCGTCAGGCCCGAGTGGGGCTCGTAGCTGTCCTCCAGCACCCGATCGGGCAGTTCTTCCGTGCTGGGCGGCCCGGAGATGCCCAGCGCCCCGAGCCATGCGTCCCGGGTCCGCTCCATGCCCGGGTAGTGAGCGTCGGGGTAGCGTCGGCTCGGGCCGGGCTCGTAGGCGACGAAGGGATCCGCCGTCGCGGCGAGCATGGCGATCGATACGCCACCGTAGCCGGCCACGGGGTTGCAGTGCATGAGCCACTCGCCGCCCGGCTGAAACGGCAACGGCGCAACCGGTGCGATCGCCGCCACCAGGCCGGGAGCTTCGATCGCGAGTTGGAGCGCCAGGCCGCCGCCCGCGGAGAGGCCCGCAGCGTAGACGCGCGTCCGGTCGACAGCAAGGACGCCCTCCAGCTGCCGGAGGATCTCCCTCAGGTAGCGAACGTCGATGCCCTCGCCGGAGTGGTCGAGGAAGCAGCCCTGGAAGTACCCGCCTTCCGGCTGGGGCGCCTCGACGGCGTCGCCGTCCGGCGGGTACGGCAGGCCATTGCCGTACACGACGACGAAGCCGTGCTGGTCCGCCAGGGACTCGAAGCGGGTGTGCGTGTAGTGCACCGCGGCCGTTTCGGCGCTGGCGCCATAGCCGGGGAGCACGAAGACCACGGGTGACGGGGTCGCCGGCAGGCTCGCTGGAACATACAGCACATAGCGCCGCCTGACGGAACTGGCGCCGAACCGCGCCTCGTACGCCGGATCCGCCACGTTCTGGACGAAGCTGACGAGGCAACCCCGGGTCTGCTGTTCGCCCGGAGCGGCGTCCACCGTCAGCGGCTGCCCGGTGCAGAGGCTCCGCGCGCGGGCCTGCGGGCTGGTCGAGGCACTCGCCGGGCTCGCACTCGCGGGCTGGCCGCCGCCTCCGCAGCCCGCCCCGAGCGCCATCAGGAGGGCGCCGAGCACGCAGGGGAAAGACCCACGCCGCGGGCCCAGGAAAGAATGGCGTCTCATCAACGCCGGTTCGCAGCGCAACTCTGCCGGCTTCACGCCCGGGATCATGCCACAGCGCGACGGCCGCACCGCGCCTACGCCGTCGCGGATCCGCCCCGGATCAGCGGGCCTCTCCATAGCTCCGTGCGCCGCCGGGCCTCCTCAGCAGCTCCAAAAGCCGGACGGAAGGCGCGGCTTGATCTAACACAACATGTTAGGTTAGCCTCCAGGCATGGGGAACACCAGCGTCCACTTCCCGCAGGGGATGCTCGACGAGCTGGATCGGCTGGCTGCGGAGCGGGGCGTCAGCCGGAACCGGGTGATCGTGGACTCGTGCCGGCAGGCGCTGGGGACGAGGCGCCAGTGGCCGGACGGCTTCTTCTCGAACGAGCACCGGACCGCGGGCGCGCTGCGGGAGATCCAGAAGGGCGCCGCGGCGTTCGCGCGGACGCTGGCTGCGGCTCGCCGCAATCGGCGCACGCCGCCCTTCTGATGCTCGTCCTCGACACGAACGTCGTCTCCGCGCTCATGCATCGGCTGCCCGAGGCGCTCGCGCGCCTGCGGGCGTCGGAGCCCGCCGACGTCGTTCTGTGCACGCCCGTGGCCGCCGAGATCCACTACGGCCTCTCCCGACTGGCCAGCGGATCGAAGCGGCGCGTGCTCCTGGCCGAGGAGTACGACCGCCTGCGTCAGGCCGTGGCGTGGGTGGACTGGACGGAAGCGGCCGCGGCGGAGTTCGGCCGCCAGAAGGCGCGTCTCGAGGCGCGGGGAACGCCGATCGACGACATGGACGTCGCCATCGGCTCGGTGGCGCTCACGCTCGGGGCCCGCGTCGCCACGTACAGCGTCCGCCACCTCGAGCGGCTCGACGGCCTCGCGGTCGAAGACTGGACCGGGGCCGTCGGCGCCTGAGGGTGTGACCTTCGCGCTTGCCGAGCGCCGGTCAGAGCTGGCGGAGGTACCGGCGGATCCCGTCGTGGGTCCCCACGCGGACGAGGGTCAGGCGATCCCCTTCGAGCGTGAAGACCAGCCGGAGCCCCAGCCCGACGCGGGCTTCCCAGATCCCGCTTGGGTGGAGCTTGCGCAGGCCAAGGCCGGCGTGCGCGTGGGGATCGCCCAGCGCGCGAGGGAGGGAGAGGATCGTGTCGAAGACGGCCGGGCGGTGGGTCTCGGAGAGGCTGCGGACGTCCCGCTGGAAGGCCTCCGCGAGAACGACCTTCATCGCGGGCGCCGGGCCGCCTTGGGGGTCTTCCGCGCGGCGGGCTGGGGGCGCTGCGTCCGACGCGCGGGTGAGCGAAGGTGGGCCACCGCCTCGGCGGGGCCGTCGAACGCGAGGCTCGCCCCGCTCTCGCGCTCGCTCTGGATCTGCTTCCAGAGCCGCTCGGCCTGTGGGTCGGTCAGGCGCGGGGCAAGTTCCAGGTCGTCCAGGGAAACCGGCACGATCGCCGCCACGAGCCGCGATCCCCGCATCAGGACCACCTGCTCGCCGCGCTCCGCCGCGTCCACCAATGCGTTCAGCCGGGCCTTCGCCTCACGAATGGTCACCGCGTGCATGACGCGAGTCTCGACCTCGAGAGGGTCCTTGTCAAGAGACCCTGGGGAGAGACCTTTTCGTAAGGGTCACTCCCCGATCCCGACCTCCACGCCGTCGAGCTTCCCCTCCGCGGTGAAGACGAAGCGGAAGGTCCCCTGTGGCCCGCTGGAGCCCCTGGCGCGGACGGCGACGTCGCCGTCGCCGCGCGAGAGGACGCCGACGAGCTCGAGGCGGCCGAGGTCGTTGCGCATCCTCTCGAGCTGGCGATCGCGCTCAGAGTCGGCCATGCCGGGCCGCGGGACCGCGTGCTCCTTCCGGAACGCGCGCATCGCATCGAAGCCGGGCGCGTTGAACGCCTCGAGCCAGGCGCGGACGATCGCGTCGCGGCCTTCCGTGCCCAGGGGGGACGTCGAGACGGCCCCGGGGACGGCGCCGCGCTTCGCGGGGACTGGCGGCTCCGGGCCGCCGAGCGCCATCCGCGCGAGGCCCTCGGCGATGCGGCCGCCGCGGATCGTCGAGTCGTTCGTCGAGACGGCGACCAGGGTGTCGGCGTCGAGCAGGCGCATGACCTCGGCGTAGAAGACGCCGTTGCCGCCGTTGTGCGAGGCGACGCGGCCCGTGCCCGGCTCGTCGCGCAGCGCCCAGCCATAGCCGTAGAACGAGTCGCCGCCTTTCTCCTCGGCCACGTGCTTCGTGAACATCTTCGCCTTCGCGGCGGCGGAGAGGACGGCGTCGCCCTGCAGCGCGCGGTGCCACTGCAGGACGTCGTCGAGCGTCGTGTGGATGGCGCCGTTGGCGCGCAGCGCCCAGTACGGCCCGTCCTCGGCCCACGGCTTCTGGGTGAGCCGCCCCCAGCGCGCGCCGTCCTTGTAGCCGACCGCGATCCGCGCCTTGTCCCACGGCGCGAGGCGGTAGCCCGTGCGCTCCATGCCCGCCGGCAGGAACAGGTTGTCGCGCAGGTAGCGCTCGTAGGGCTGCCCCGACGCGATCTCGACGATGGCGCCGAGCAGGCTGTAGCCCGCGTTCGAGTAGCGGTGCTCCGCGCCGGGCCTGGAGCCAAGCGTGGAGGCGAGCGCCCGCGCGACGTAGGCGTCGCGTCCCACCGGGTCGAAGTCGCCCGCGAAGTCCGGGTCGAGCCCGGAGGTGTGCGTCAGCAACTGGTGGATCGTGATCCCCTGCTTGTCGGGCGGCACGCCCGGGAGGAACTTCGAGATCGCGTCCTCCACGCGGAGCTTCCCCTGCATCTCGAGCTTC
Source organism: Vicinamibacteria bacterium (assembly GCA_044229815.1). Classification (GTDB taxonomy): domain Bacteria; phylum Acidobacteriota; class Vicinamibacteria; order Fen-336; family Fen-336; genus DATBSL01. The sequence continues at coordinate 24,286 of JBGASI010000001.1, forward strand.
AGGATCGCCGCGGCGGTGAACTGCTTGGTGATCGAGCCCAGGCTGAACACCGTGCCGGAGTCGTACGCCACCCCCGCCTCGCGGTCGGACTGGCCATATCCCTTCTGCAGGAGGACCGCGCTGCCCTTGACGACGAGCGCGCTGCCCTGGAACGCGGCGCGCTGCAGCCACCGGTCGAGACGGCTGCTGGCATCTTCAACCGGGGGGGACGGGACGGCGGCCTGGGTGAGCAGCAGGGCCGGCAGGAGCGTAGCGGCGGCGAAAGGCATGGCACCTCCTCTTCTATAGACGCGCGCCAGCCGAAGAAAGGCGCAGCGCGGGGGATCGCGCTGCGCCTGCCGATGACCGTACAGATCACCGACTGGCCGCACGACGGCGTCGGGATCGAGAGAGGGCCGCTGGTGTTCAGCCTCCCGGTGCCCGCGACGACGAACGTCGTCACGAGCTACGTGGCGCGCGAGAAGCGGCGGTCGACCGAGGCCTTCCCGGCGTTCGAGTACTTCCCGGCGGGCGACTGGAACTACGGGCTCCCGGTCGTGAGCGCGAAGGACGTCGAGGTGATCAGCCGCGAGGCCACGGGCTACCCGTGGACGGCGAAGGACGCGCCGATCCGGCTGCGGGTCCCGGCCCGCATGCTCGAGGGCTGGACGCTCGTCGCCGAGGGAGAAGGGGGCGCCCCGGCGACGCCCGGTTTCCCGGCCGCGCGCCGTCCCGGCCGGCGCGAGCCGATCGAGCTCGTCCCCTACGGCGCCACGCTGCTGCGGGTGACGGTGTTCCCGCGCCTCCCGGCGGAGACGGCGAAACGCCAGCGGGAGCCCGGTCTCGGACGCGGTAGCCGCGTGCTATCGTGATTTCATGAGGACACTGCGTCGCTGCTTTGCCCTGGCGGCCCTCGTCGCGTCGAGCGGCTGCACGACCGGGACCGACAGCACCGGGACCGACACGACGTGGAAGGCCGGCGACTTCCCGGCCTCGACGAAGTTTGCGAACCAGTGCGCGAGCCCCCGCAGCGGGACCGATCCGACCACCGGCAAGGCCTACCCCGACACGGCCGGCTCCGCGACCACCGAGAACGCCTTCCTGCGCTCGTGGACGAACGAACTCTACCTCTGGTACCGCGAGGTGCCCGACATCGACCCGGCCTCGAACACGACCGCCAACTACTTCAACCTGCTCAAGACGAGCGCCACCACGCCGTCCGGCAACGCGAAGGACCGCTTCCACTTCACCTACCCGACGACGCAGTGGGTCGCACTGTCGCAGTCCGGCATCGAGGCCGGCTACGGGGCGCAGTGGGTCGTGGTCTCGTCGACGCCGCCGCGCCGGGTGGTGGTGGCCTACACCGAGCCGGGCTCGCCCGCCACCGCGGAGGGCGTGAACCTGGCGCGCGGCGCCCAGGTGCTGACCGTGGACGGCGTCGACATGGTGAACGCCAGCGACAGCACGAGCGTCGCCACGCTCAACGCGGGCCTCTTCCCGAGCGCGGCGGGCGCCTCCCACACCTTCTCCGTGCTCGACCTCGGGGCGAGCACGCCGCGCACGATCAGCATGGTCTCGGCCAACGTGACCTCGGCGCCGGTCCAGAACGTGGGGACGGTGCGGGCGGGCGGCGGCACGGTCGGCTACATGCTGTTCAACGACCACATCGCGACGGCGGAGCCGGCGCTGATGAGCGCCTTCGCCCAGCTCGCGACGGCGGGCGTCAGCGACCTGGTGCTCGACATCCGCTACAACGGCGGCGGCTACCTCGACATCGCCAGCGAGGTGGCCTACATGGTGGCCGGGCCCGCGGCGACCACGGGCAGGACCTTCGAGCGGACCGTGTTCAACGACAAGTACACGACGAAGAACCCCATCACGGGAGAGACGCTGACGCCGATGCCGTTCCACTCGGCCTCGCTCGGGTTCTCGGGGGCGAGTGGCCAGGCGCTGCCGACGCTGAACCTCCCGCGCGTGGCGGTGCTGACCGGCGCCAACACCTGCTCGGCCAGCGAGGCGATCATCAACAGCCTGCGCGGCGTCGGGGTGCAGGTGATCGCGATCGGGTCGAAGACCTGCGGCAAGCCGTACGGCTTCTACCCCGAGGACAACTGCGGCACGACGTACTTCTCGATCCAGTTTCAGGGCGTGAACGACCAGGGCTTCGGGGACTACCCGGACGGCTTCTCACCCGCGAACACCACCGCCAGCGCCGGCGTCGCGCTGCCCGGCTGCGCGGTGGCCGACGATCTCGGCCACGCCCTCGGCGACCGCAACGAGGCCCGCCTCGCGGCGGCGCTCGGCTACCTGGCCAACCAGGGCTGCCCGGCGGCCAGCGCCACGGCGCCCGGCCCCGAGCTGGCGCGCGCCGCCGCCGCGAACGAAGGCGAGCTGCACAAGTCCGCCTGGCGCCAGAACCGGATCCTGCGCCGTTAGGCGCTGCTGGCCGGGTACGGCACGGCCTCGCTGGTCGAGCGCAGTGGCGGGGGCGCGGCGTCGTCCCAGGAGCGCTTGAGCAGCGCGACGGCCATCCCGGCGTTCGGGCGCACGGTGACGCTGGCGGTCATCCCGCCCGAGTCCACCAGCTCGCGACCGTAGCCCGGGACACAGCCGACGCCGAAGACACGCGCCGCCCGGAACATCGCCGCGTGGGCCGGGTTGGAGACGGCGCTACCGGCCTTCTGCGCGCCGACGGCCAGGTCGTCGCTCTGACCGGCGATCGCGTGGATCTCCTCCTTGCGGCTGCGGAAGACGCCGTACCAGCCGTTGAAGGCGAGGATCCCGTCCGTCTCGGACCACTGGCCGGCTTCCGTCGTGTGCAGGGTGATGTCGGCGCGGACGGTGGCGCGCAGGCCCTCGAGCCTCTCGCGCGCCGCCGAGGAACGCGACGGACCGGTGATCACCAGGACGTGGGCGCCCTGCGGCATCGCCGCCGAGAGCTGGCGCCCCTGGATCTGGCCGATCTGCGCCTGCGGCTGGCTGATCGTCGCGATCGGCTGCTGCGTGCCCCAGGCGGCCAGGGGTCCCTCGAAGGTCGCGTCCCAGACGTTGAGCAGCACGAGCCCGGCGCGGCCGTGCAGGTCCTTCAGGATGAGGCCGGCCGTCGCGACACTCGCGGGCTCCGCGACGACGGCGTCCACGGCTGAGGCAGCGAGGCGCTTTCGGACGACGCCGAACTGGTCGAAGCTCGTGGCCCAGACCACGTCCACTTCGAGCCCCGCGGCTCGGGCTGCCTGCCGGGCATCCTTCTCCTGGAGGCGCTGGTAGAGGTCGACGGGTTTCCCGTCGGTGTCACCGATGAGCACCACGAAGACCGTCCTGGGCAAGGGATCACCTCGCTTCCGCCGGCACGCCAGGCCAGCTATACGCATCGTATACGGGATCGAGCGGACGCGGCCTCGTCGCGCGCGTCTTCACCGACGTCGACGCCGCCAGGGCCTGGCTCGGGAAGGAGTAGGCCTCAGCGGCCGGCGGCGGCCTGCTCGAGCAGCCGGCTTACGGCCGGGTTCGGCTGGCGGATCTCGGCGGCCGAGTCGATCGTGATCGTCGGGATCGCGCCGAGCGACTCGTGCACGCGCAGGCGCAGCGCCTGCTTCTCGTCGCTGCCGGAGAGGGCCGAGTAGCCGATCGTCCGGCACAGCCGGCCGAACAGCAGCTCGCCGAGCGGGCAGCCGCCGGCGCGCTCCAGGCCCTCCGTGTTCTCCTGCCAGCTGCGGAAGAGGTGCGCCTGCGCGAACGAGAGGCCCTGAGCCGTCACCTCGTTGCGCCCCTCGCCGCCGACGACGAGCCCGCTGCCGAGCCCCGCGACGTGGTCGACGAGGCGCAACATCCCCTCGCTGGAGGTGAGCCCCTCGACGAAGCAGTTGTGCAGGTTCTGCGAGACGAGCGTGACGTCGAGGAACACCGTCTCGAGGTCGAGCGCGGCCGCCGCGTCCTGCACGGCGCCGCCGAGGATCGAACGCCAGAGGCCGAGACCGGGGTGGATCTTGACCATCACCTTCTTGTCGCGGTTGTGCAGCCGCGCCGAGCCCGACTCGGGCACGCCGATCGAGCGCTCCGCGTGCCAGGCCCAGCCCTGGACACGCCTGGTCTCGACGTCGCGGTACTCGAAGTCGCGGACCCGCGCGTACACGGGGTGCGAGGGGTCCATGTCCACCGAGTTGAAGTGGGGCATGAGGCGGAAGCCCAGCGCCCGCGCCCTGGCGGCGAAGGTCTTCGCCGCCTCGCTCGGCTCGAACGTCGGGTAGCCCTCGTCGTACGGGAGCGTACGCCACTCCGGGTAGTGCAGCAGCACGCGCCGCGGCGGCAGCCGCGCCGCGAGCGCGTCCAGGATCTCGGGCTGGCCGGGGCACCAGGAGACGGCGAAGCGGACCTCGCGCACCCACTCGCGACGCTCGCGTTCGCGCGCGGCGAGGCCGTTCGCGGCCCACAGCCAGTCGCGGTAGCGCGCGGCGGGGACGGTCCAGTCGCCGTCGAAGACGTTGACGCGCCAGGCGAGCCCCCCGGCCGAGCGGTTGTCGTCGATCGGTCCCCAGGCCTCGCTGTCGAGACCGAGAGCGCGCGCGGCGCCTGGCGCGCCCACGTGGAGCGCCTTGTACCTGAAGCGGTCGTCCCTCGTGTGGACCCAGAAGCCGGAGTCGCGCCCCGCGAGAATCGCGAGCCCGGCCTCCCAGTGCATCGGCCAGGGCCAGTGGCTGTCGTGCAGCAGCGGGTCCTCGAGCGGGAGACGCACGCCCTGGAAGAAGGGCGCCACGAGCTCGAGGCCGGGCGCGATCCCCGCGATCGTGTAGCGGCAGGCGCGCACGCCGGGCCGCGAGGAGAAGGCGCCGGGCTCGAGCACGAGGTCGCCGTTCTCCGGGTCCGCGCCGACCACGAGCGTGCCGTCGGCGTCCCAGCCGGAGAGGACGACCTCCGCGCGGGTGGCCGAGAGGGCGCGCGCGGTCGCCTGGCCGAACGCGGCCGGATCGACGGGCACGCGCTCGCCAGCGCGGTAGACGAGCGCGAGCGGCGAACCCTCCCCGCCCTTTCCGTCGAGCAGTTCCTCGCCCGTGCGACGGCTGCGCAGCGAGACGAGGCGGCCGGCATCGAGGGCGGCGGTCAGCGTCGCCGTCTCGACGAGGATGCGCGCACCCTCGACGCGGACGGAGACGGGGCCACGGCCGATCGCGACCCCGCTTGCGGCCACGGCCGGCTGCGCGATCACCGGCGCCGCCTGCGCGACGGCCGCGGTTCCGGCGGCGGCCAGGAAGCCTCGACGGGATACGCCAGAGCGCCCTCGGTCCCCTGCCATGCTGCCTCCTCGTTACCCGCGCCGCGCAGCCTCGGGGTGGCGGCGTGGCGCTAAGGTACCGCTCCTGAGGTCTGATCGGGGTCGGCGTTCCCGCCGGCACGAGTAGACTACGTGGCCTGCCGTCATTCGACGGCATCTCAAGGGAGGCTGAAGTGCGGCTCGCCCTCGCCGTCCCCAGCGGGAGTGTTCTCCTTTGGCTCTCGCTCACTCTGTCTGCGGGGATCGCTGTCGCGGCACCTGCGCCCCCGACGTTCACGAGCTTCTGGCCCACCAGCGGGCCGGTGGGCACACCGATCATCCTCACCGGCACCAGCTTCACAGGCGCCACGGTCGTCACGTTTAACGGCCAGAGTGCCAGTTTCGCGGTGGAATCGGGCAGTTCGATCGCAACCACGGTTCCGGCTGGCGCGACAACCGGCCCGATCAGTGTCGCGACTCCGGGCGGGACGACCACGAGCCAGCAGTACTTCTCGTTGGACACGAGCTGCATTCAAGCGATCGAACCACGGAGCGCGGAGTACCCCGCGAGCGGCGGGTCGGGCCGCCTGGATGTGGCCGCCGAGGCCGGCTGTTCCTGGTCGACCGGCTGGGTCGGCGAGGGCCTGACCGTGAGGTCGGGATGGGGAGGCATCGGCAACGGCACCGTTTGGTATTCGATGGCCGCCAACACCGGAGCGGAACGGAATGGAAGCGTGTGGGTCGGGGGCCGGCCCTTCACGGTGCGCCAGAGCGGCTGGTTGAACGACATCGGTGCGGAGTTGATCGGCGTTCGAGGCAGCAGCGCTGCTTGGGGGGACTACGACAAGGACGGCGATCTCGACATCCTGATCACGGGCTACAAAGACGGCATAGGCGGAATCACGAGGCTGTACCGCAACGACGGCGGCGGAGCGTTCACGAGCGTCACGACGACACTGACCGGCGCCTACTACGGCTCGGCGGCCTGGGGCGACTATGACGCCGACGGGGATCTCGACATCCTGATCACAGGCTACAACACGGACGCGGGTGGCGGCGTGGCGAAGGTCTACCGGAACGACGCCGGGACCTTCACGGACATCGGCGCAGCGCTGACGGGGACCTCCAGCGGCTCCGGGGCCTGGGGCGACTGCGACGGAGACGGCGACCTTGACGTCCTGCTCACGGGCTGGGACGGTCTCGCCTCGATCGCGAGGGTGTATCGCAACGACGGGGGCGGTGTGTTCACCGACGTAGCGGCGGGCCTGACCGGCGTTCACGCGGGTCGCGCCGCGTGGGGAGACTACGACGCAGACGGCGATCTTGACATCCTGCTTGCCGGCAGGAGCAGCGCTGGTCCGGTTGCGAAGGTGTACCGGAGCGACGGCGGGAACGTGTTCACGGAGGTCGCAGCGGGACTGACCGGGGTCGAGTTCAGCGCGGTTGCCTGGGGAGACTACGACAAGGACGGCGACCTGGACGTCCTGCTGGCCGGGCGCACGGCAGGCGACTCGGACGTCTCCAAGGTGTATCGGAACGATGGCGGCGTCTTCACCGACATCCAGGCGGGGCTCGCACCCGTCGAAGACGGTGCTGTCGTCTGGGCAGACTACGACAACGACGGCGATCTCGACATCCTGCTCAACGGCCTGGCCCCATCCACGGGTTTCGCGAGCCTGTACCGCAACGACGGAGGCGGGGTATTCACGGACATGAAACTGCATCTGGCGGGCACCCAGGGTTCGATCGCGTGCGGGGACTACGACAGCGACGGCGATCTCGACATCCTGATCACGGGGGCGCAGGGATCGTTCGACGTCTCGAAGGTGTATCGGGCGGGTACGAGCCCCGGCGCCTTCTTCACGCTCAATCCGTGCCGGCTGGTCGACACGCGTAGCGCCCCGAGCCGCCTTGGCGGCCCCGCGCTCGCCGCTGGCGCCGAGCGCGGCTTCGCCGGGGTCGGGCAGTGCGGCATCCCGGCGACTGCCCGGGCAGTCTCGGTGAACCTGACCGTGACGCAGGCGACGACGGCTGGGCATCTGAGGGCCTACCCAGCGTCCGGCACGCGGCCAGTCGCTTCGTCGATCAACTACGGCGCGATGCAGACTCGCGCCAACAACGCCGTGGTGGCGCTCGGCGCGACGGGCGAGCTGGCCTTCTTCTGCGCGCAGCCCGTGGGTTCCGCCGACCTCGTGCTCGACGTGTACGGCTACTTCGAATAGCCAAAGCGCGCGCGTCAGGTCTCACGAACGTCCCGATCCGGTCCTGGCCGCCGCCGGTTGAGCCGGCTGCCCGGGCGAGGTGTAATCTCGCCTCATGCGCTACGCCCTCGCCATGCTCCTGCTCGCCCTCGCCGTCGTCCCCGCGGCGGCCCAGCCCTCGCTGCAGCTCACCTGGCGCCACAAGGAGGACGTCTTCAAGGAAGGCCAGCGCGGCGGCACCGCGCGAGTCGCCTTCACGCTGACGAACCGCGACGCGAAGCCGCTGCCGGCGCGCGGCTGGGCGATCTACTTCAACGCCCTGCACGAGCCGATCGAGGGGAGCGTGGGGGGCGGCTTCGCGATCGAGAGCGTGACCGGCGACTTCCAGCGGCTCGTGCCCGGCCCCGCGTTCGGCGGCCTCGCGCCCGGCCAGAGCGTCGAGATCGAGTACCAGACCTGGCTGCTGACCAACACCAGCTTCGCTCCCGTGGGTCCTTACATCGTCTTCGACGACGCGCCCGAGCGGGGCCTGCCGCTCGCCTACACCGCCGTGCCCCTGGAGCGCCCGTCACAACAGGGCCGCGACCCCCGCGCGATCACGCCCCAGGCGCAGTTCGCGCTCGACGCCGTGGTGCGCGACATCCCCGTCGATTCGCTGCCGATGGTGTTCCCGACGCCCCTCTCGCTCGAGAAGCGCGAGGGCCGGCTGACGCTGAGCGCGATGCCCGTGGTCACGGTGGGCACGGACCTGATGCAGGAGGTGCGGCTCGCGGCCGACTACCTGGCGCTGCACGTGCCGGGGCCGAAGGCCAAGGGGAAGCCGACCGGCGCCCCGGCCGCGACCACGCTGCGCCTCGAGACCGGCAAGGTGGAGGGCCAGGACTCGCCCGAGGCATACGAGCTGGTCGTCGACCCGGCCACCGGCATCCGGATCGTCGGCAACTCGCCGGCCGGCGTCTTCTACGGCCTGCAGTCGCTGCGCTCGCTGCTGCCCGCCGTGGCCAGCGGCCGGGGCGTGACGCTACCGGCCCTGCGCGTCGTCGACGCGCCGCGCTTCGGCTACCGTGGCTTCTTCCTCGACGTCTCGCGCAACTTCCAGCCCAAGGCGCAGGTGCTGCGGGTGCTCGACCTCATGGCTCGCTACAAGCTCAACACCTTCCACGTCCACCTGACCGAGGACGAGGGCTGGCGCGTCGAGATCGCGGAGCTGCCGGAGCTCACGGCCGTCGGCGCGCGGCGCGGGCACACCCTGGACTCGAGCCGCCACCTGCCCCCGGCCTGGGGCTCCGGCCCCGACGTGGACAAGCCCTGGGGCAGCGGTTTCTACAGCGCCGCGGACTACATCGAGATCCTGCGCTACGCGGCGGCCCGCCACATCGAGGTCGTCCCGGAGCTCGAGATGCCAGGTCACGCGCGCGCCGCGATCAAGGCGATGGAGGCCCGCGCCCGGGCGCTGCGCGCGAAGGGCGACGAGAAGGGTGCGGCGCAGTACCTGCTCAGCGACCCGGCCGACCGCTCCGTCTACTCCTCGGCGCAGCAGTACCACGACAACGTGATGAACCCGGCGCTGCCCTCGACCTACGCCTTCATCGAGCGGGTGGTGGCGGGTCTCGCGGCCCTGCACCGCGAGGCGGGCGTGCCGCTGCGCAACCTGCACATGGGCGGGGACGAGGTGCCCGACGGCGTCTGGCAGGGCTCGCCCGCCGTCGCCTCCTACCTGAAGGAGCAGCGGCTCGGGTCGGTCGACGACCTGTGGTACGTCTTCTACGGCCGGGTCGAGGAGATCCTCAAGGCGCAGGGCATTCCGCTGTCGGGCTGGGAGGAGATCGGGCTGCGCAAGACGCGGCTCGACGGCCGGCCGAAGATGATCCCGAACCCGGACTTCGCGGGGCGGGGCTGGCGCGCCTACGTCTGGAACAACATACCGGGCTCGGGCGCGGAGGACCTCGCGTACCGCCTCGCGAACGGGGGCTACAAGGTGGTGCTCTGCCCCGCCACGAACCTCTACTTCGACTTCGCGTGGAACCAGAACCCGGAGGAGACCGGGCTCGACTGGGGCGGCTACGTGAACCTGCGCAAGCCCTTCGAGTTCATCCCGTTCGACTACTACCGCAACGTCCGCTTCGACCGCCACGGCAACCCGGTGGACCGCGCCGTGTTCACCGGCAAGGACCGGCTCACGGAGTTCGGCCGCGCGAACGTGCTCGGCATCCAGGGCAACCTGTGGTCCGAGACGCTCGGCGGCGAGGGCCGGCTCGGCTACAAGCTGGTGCCGAGGCTGTTGGCCCTGGCCGAGCGGGCCTGGGCGCCCGACCCGGACTGGGCGCTGGAGAAGGACGACGCGAAGTCCGGCGCGCTCTTCGATGACGCGTGGTCGGTCTTCCTCAACGTCGTCGGCAAGCGCGAGCTGCCACGCCTCGACCGTGAGTCGCCGGCGTGGGGCTACCGCATCCCGAAGCCCGGGCTCGCGCTCGTCGACGGGCAGGTCCGCTGCAGCCTGGAGATCCCAGGGTTCATCCTGCGTTACACGACCGACGGCAGCGAGCCGAGCGCGAAGAGCCCGCAGGTGAACGGGGCCCTTCCGCCCGCCGGCGAGCTGCGCGTGGCCGCCTTCGACACGAACGGCCGCAAGGGCCAGACGGCCCGGCTCAGTGCGCACTGAGCGGGCGCTGCTCGTCGCCGCGGCCCTCGTCGTGGCGGCGCCGCTGCCGGCGGTCGGCGCCGAGGCTCCCCTGCGCCTCGTCTACGAGAGGCCGGCCGCGGCCTGGGTCCAGGCGCTGCCGATCGGCAACGGCCGGCTCGGGGCGATGGTCTTCGGCGGCCCGCGCTCCGAGCGGCTGGCCCTCAACGAGGACACGCTGTGGTCCGGCGGCCCGGGGCGCTGGAACAACCCGGAGGCGAAGCGCTGGCTGCCCAAGGTGCGCGAGGCGGTCTTCGCCGGGCGCTACGCGGAGGCCGACGCCCTCAGCAAGAAGATGCAGGGGCCGTACAACCAGTCCTACCTGCCGCTCGGCGACCTGCTCGTGGAGTTCGAGCTGGCCGGGGACGTGCAGGAGTACCGGCGGGAGCTGGACCTCGACCGCGCGGTGGCGACCACGCGGTTCCGCGCCGGCGACGTCCTCCACACCCGCGAGGCCTTCGTCAGCTTTCCCGACCAGGTGATCGCGCTGCGGGTGAGCGCGGACCGGCCCGGCAGCGTGTCGTTCACGGCGCGCCTCTCGAGCCTGCTGCGGCACGCCAGCTCCGCGGAGGGAACCGACGCCGTCGCGCTGCGCGGGCGCGCGCCGAGCCACGTCGACCCGAGCTACCTCGGCGCGACCAGGGAACCGGTGCGCTACGACGAGGGGCCGGGCGCCGAGGGCATGCGCTTCACGGCGATCGCCCGCGCGATCCTGCGCGGCGGCGAGGCGCGCACGACCCCCGACGGGCGGCTCGAGGTGCGCGGCGCTGACGAGGCGCTGCTGCTCGTCTCCGCCGCGACGAGCTTCGACGGCTTCGACCGCTCGCCCGCGCGGGAGGGCAAGGACGAGAACGCCGCCGCGCGCGCCCCGCTGGCGGCCGCGACGGCGAAGCCCTTCGCCGCGCTGCGCGACGCCCACGTCGCCGACCACGCGCGGCTGTTCCAGCGCGTGCGGCTCGACCTCGGCGCGCCGGCCGTGGAGCGGCCGACCGACGAGCGGCTGCGCGCCTACCGTCACGGCGAGGACCCGGCTCTCGTGGCGCTCGTCTTCCAGTACGGCCGCTACCTGCTCGTCGCCAGCTCGCGCCCGGGCACGCAGCCCGCGAACCTGCAGGGCATCTGGAACGAGGAGGTCCGCCCGCCGTGGAGCTCCAACTGGACGATGAACATCAACAGCGAGATGAACTACTGGCCCGCCGAGACGACGAACCTCTCGGAGTGCCACGAGCCGCTGCTGCGCTTCGTGGGCGAGCTCGCGCGCAACGGCCGTGAGACGGCGCGGGTCAACTACGGCGCCAGGGGCTGGGTGGCCCACCACAACGCGGACCTGTGGCGGCAGACGGGCACGGTGGGCAACTGGGGCGAGGGCGACCCGAAGTGGGCCAACTGGCCGATGGGCGGGGTGTGGCACTCGCTGGACCTGTGGGAGCACTACGCGTTCACGCGCGACCTCGGCTGGCTGCGCGCGGTGGCCTGGCCGCTGCTGCGCGGGGCGGCCGAGTTCGCGCTGGACTGGCTCGTCCCCGACGGCCAGGGCGGGCTGGCGACGGCCCCGTCCATCTCGCCCGAGAACGAGTTCCGCGGCCCCGACGGGCGCAACGCCCAGGTCTCGCGCTCGACGACCTCCGACCTCGCGCTGCTGCGCGAGCTGTTCACCGACGCGATCGAGGCCTCGACGATCCTGGACGAGGACGCGCCGATCCGGGCCGAGCTGCAGCGCGCGCTCACGCGGCTGCCCCCCTATCGCGTCGGCCGGCGCGGACAGCTCCAGGAGTGGAGCGAGGACTTCGACGAGCCCGAGCCGCACCACCGCCACCTCTCGCACCTGATCGGGCTCCACCCCGGCCGCTCGATCACGCCGGCCGACACGCCCGCGCTCGCCGCGGCGGCGCGGCGCTCGCTCGAGCTGCGCGGCGACGACAGCACCGGCTGGTCGATGGCGTGGAAGGTGAACCTGTGGGCCCGCCTCGGCGACGGGGACCGCGCCCACCGGCTGATCGGCTACCTGCTGCGGCTCGTCGACACGAACGCGACCGGCTACGCCGCCGGCGGCGGCGTGTACGCGAACCTCTTCGACGCCCATCCGCCGTTCCAGATCGACGGCAACTTCGGCGTCAGCGCCGGGATCGCGGAGATGCTGCTGCAGTCGCAGCGCCGGGCCGAGGACGGGCGCACGCCGCTCGTCGAGCTGCTCCCGGCCCTGCCCTCGGCCTGGCCATCCGGGAGCGTCTCCGGCCTGCGGGCGCGCGGCGCCTTCGAGGTCGACCTCGACTGGAGCGAGGGGCGTCTGCGCTCGGCGACGCTGCGCTCCGAGCGGGGGGGTCGGTGTGTGGGCCAGTTCGGGGCGCGCCGGGGGGTGCTCGACACGCGGCCGGGAGAGCAGGTGCGCCTCGACGGCGCCCTCGACCGCCGTTAGGAAGGGAAGGAAATCGACATGAGGGGACCCCGCAGGCAATACATCAAGGGCTCGTCGCTGGCGGCCGTCGCGCTCGGCAGGGGCCGCGCCCCGGCGGCGGCCGCGCAGGCACCGGCGGTGGCCCCGAGCGACCGCGTGCGCTT
>JBGASI010000190.1:0-8176 GCA_044229815.1 Vicinamibacteria bacterium
CGGGGCTCGACTTCGCCTGGCCGCGCGAGCGGGTCGGGGTCGCGCTGTTCGACCACCGGGACCACGGGCAGGGCGCCGCGCTCGACGCGCTGAAGGCCGAAGGCTGGGGCGTGCTCGTCACCCATGCCCGCGAAGACCCGAAGCAGCTGCTCGGCCGGATTCGTCGCCTCCGGCCTCATTTTCGGTAGACAAAGACTTCTTCCCCGAGAATAGTTCTCCACGTCGTGAAGCGCACTTCCAAAGAGATCGACCAGAGCATCGACGGGCTGGTGGCCCGGTGCCGGGCCGAGGGCATGAACATGACCCCTCAGCGGCTGGGCATCTACCGGGCGCTGCTCTCGTCGTACGACCACCCGAGCCCCGAGGTGTTGTTCGATCGCGTCCGCCCGGTGATGCCGAGCATCTCGCTGGCCACCATCTACAAGACGCTCGACACGCTGGTGGCGCTCGGCTTCGCCTCCGAATTGCCTTCCACCGGCGACACGAAGCGGTACGACGCGAACATGGCGCGGCACCACCACCTCGTCTGCCGGAAGTGCGACGCGGTCGAGGACTTCGAAGACGACGGCCTGTCGGCGGTGAAGCTGCCGCGGCGCCTCAACGGCTTTCAACCAGAGCACCTCAGCATTCACGTCCACGGGCTGTGCAAGGCGTGCAGTTCGGCGAGGGCGTGAGCATCACCGCAGTACGAACCCAAGGAGCACCCATGGCGAAGGATCTGAAAGGCAGCAAGACGCACGACAACCTCAAGGCCGCGTTTGCCGGCGAGTCGCAGGCCAACCGCCGGTACCTCTACTTCGCGAAGATCGCGGACGTGGAAGGCAACCCCGAGGTCGCTTCGAACTTCCGCGACACCGCGGAAGGCGAGACGGGCCACGCGCACGGCCACCTCGACTACCTGAAGAAGGTCGGCGACCCGGCCACCGGGCTGCCGCTGGGCGACTCGAAGCTGAACCTGAAGGCGTCGATCGCGGGCGAGACCCACGAGTACACCGACATGTACCCGGGCATGAGCAAGACGGCCCGCGAAGAGGGCTTCACCGAAGTGGCCGACTGGTTCGAGACCCTCGCGAAGGCCGAGAAGAGCCACGCGGGCAAGTTCCAGAAGATGCTCGACAGCCTCAGCTGAACAGGGCCCCTTCACCGGTTCTTGCAAACGGCGGTCTCTCTTTCTTCTTCAAGAACGAGGGGGGCCGCCGTTCGCCTTTCGTCTTCAAAAAGGAGCGCGATGTCCGAGTCGAAGAAGCCGATGCCCCCGTCTTATGCGCCGACCGACGGCCTGACGTACGACGCGGAAGATCCGCGCTACTTCGACGGCGGCATGCTGCAGCGGGAAATGGATCGCGTCTTCGACATCTGCAACGGCTGCCGGATGTGCTTCAAGTTCTGCGACGCGTTCCCCGCGCTGTTCAAGCTCGCGGACGTGACCGAAGACGGGCACCTGCCGAAGCTCACCGTCGCTCAGTCGGACGCGGTGATGGCGCAGTGCTTCCAGTGCAAGCTGTGCGAGGTGCAGTGCCCGTACACCCCGCGCGACAAGCACGAGTTCCAGTTCGACTTCCCCAGGCTCGTCCACCGCTACAAGGCCGTGCGCGCGAAGAAGCGGGGCATCCCGCTGCGCGACCGCATCCTGGCCAGCCCCGATGCGGCGGGGGCGCTGGCGCGGCTCAGCTTCGGCATGGCGAACGTGATGAACCGCGTCAGCCTGCACCGCGTCTTCATGCAGGCCGCACTCGGCATCCACAAGGACAAGCTGCTGCCGGACTTCGCCGGCACGACGTTCGAGAAGTGGGCGGAGCGGGACGGCCGGATCCGCGAGGACGCCGACGGCGTCGAGGCGGTGCTGTTCCCGACCTGCTACGTGCAGAACAACGAGCCCCAGATCGGCCGCGACACGCTCGCGGTGATGGACCAGAACCAGGTGAAGGTGGCCTGCGTGAAGGGCCTGCAGTGCTGCGGCATGCCGGCCTGGGAGACGGGCGACCTCGACTCGGTGCGCCGGCAGGCGGCGAACAACCTGAAGGTGCTCGAGCCGTTCATCGACGCGGGCCGCAAGGTGGTGGCGATCAACCCCACCTGCGCGATGATGATGCGCCGCGAGTACCCCGAGCTGCTGCCCGAGGCGCTGCGGCCGCAGGCGCGCAAGCTGGCCGAGCTGGTGCGCGACCCGTCGGAGCTGCTGTGGGAAATCCGCAACGAGCCGCGCTTCAACACCGACTTCAAGTCGACGCCGGGCAGCGCCGTCGCCTACCACGCGCCGTGCCACCTGCGCGCGCAGGGCATCGGCTTCAAGGGGCGCGACCTGCTGCGCAAGATCCCCGGCGTGGTGCCCAAGCTGACCATGGAGTGCTGCGGCCACGACGGCACCTACGCCATGAAGACCGAGGGTTTCGAGGCGTCGATCAAGGTGGGTCAGAAGGCGTTCGACGGCATGAAGGAGGCCGGGGCCGAGGTCTGGGCCACCGACTGCCCGCTCGCCGCGCTGCAGTTCCAGCAGCACGCGGGCCGCAAGCCCCTGCACCCGATGTCGATCCTCGCGCGGGCCTACCGCGCGGACGGGTTCCACGAGCAGCTCCCGGCGAGGACCCCGGCCGCCGAAGCGGCGGGGGCCGTCACGAAGCCCGGGGACGGAGAGAGCCGATGAAGACGGTCGAGCGCAGCGAGATCCTGGACTACGTCACCTACGAGGAGCAGCGGGACGCGATCCGCCAGGCCGCGATGCAGGCGAAGGCCCCGCGCCGGATCCACGTCGGGGCCCACCTGACCTTCCTCTTCGAGAACCACGAGACGATCCGCTACCAGGTGCTGGAGATGGTCCGGGCCGAGCGCATGGTGAAGGACGCGGACATCCGTCACGAGATCGACACCTACAACGAGCTGCTCGGGCAGGGCGGCGACCTCGGCTGCACGCTGCTGATCGAGATCGACGACCCGCTCGCGCGCGCCGACAAGCTCGCGCGCTGGCTGAGCCTGCCGCAGGCCCTCTACGCGAAGCTGCCGGACGGGACGAAGGTGCGCGCCCGCTGCGACGAGCGGCAGGTCGGGGAGACGCGCCTGTCCTCCGTGCAGTACCTGAAGTTCGCGGTGGGCGGCCGCGTGCCCGTCGCGCTCGGCTGCGACCACGCCGACGCCGAGGCCGCAGCCGAGTCGCCCCTCACCGAGGCCCAACGCGCCGCGCTGGCCGAGGACCTGGGCTAGGGTCAGGCGACGGGGATGCGCTCCTTGTTGGCCTCGGCCCACTGCGCGAACGTCTGCAGCAGCGGGTTGAGCGAGCGCGAGAAGGCGAGGTCGCGCGCCCTGCAGAACGCCTCCTCGAAGTCCCGCTTGAACTGGAACATGTTCCCCAGGTCGTCGGCGCCGGGGAAGCCGAAGGTGCGGTAGACCTCGGGCGGCACGTAGCTGTAGACGACCTCCTGGCCGAGGGCCTTCGACAGCGCCTCCGCCATCTGCGTGCCGGTCGGGTGGTCGCCCGCGATGCCGACCGTGCGACCGATCAGCTCGGGGCGCTTGAAGATGCCGTAGGCGCAGCGGCCGATGTCCTCGGCCGCGATGCCCGGCAGCTTCTTGTCGGCCATCGGCAGCACGAAGGCCAGCTTGCCGTCGGGCCCCTTCTTCGGGCCCATGCCGAAGCCGATCAGGTTGTCCCAATAGAAGCTCGTGTTCAGCAGCGTCGTCGGCACGCCGAGCTGCGTGAAGAAGGCGTTCGCCTCGCCCTTGGCGTCGAAGTGCGGCACCTTGTACTTGCCCTGCAGCGTGGGCATCCGGGCGTCCTCGAGCGGCACGAAGCGCCGCGTGTCCTCGAGCGTCGACCAGATGACGTGCGCGACCCCCTCGTCCTTCGCGGCCTGCGCCATCGCGCGCGCCTGGGCCTGCTCCTTCTCGGGCGAGAAGTGGTCCCAGAAGAACGTGACGCAGTACGCCCCGTACGCGCCGTGGAACGCGCGCCGCAGGCTGGCGACGTCGTCGACGTCGGCGGCCACGACCTCGGCGCCGGCCGCCGCCAGCGCCCTCGCCTTCGCGCTGTCGACGTCGCGCGTCAGGGCGCGGACGGCGAAGCCGCCCGTCGGATCGGCCAGGATCGCCCGCACCAGCCCGCCGCCCTGGGCGCCCGTGGCGCCGACCACCGCGATGATCCTCTTCTCCATCTGTGCTTCGTCCTTTCGAGTGCGGGCCTCGGCTCGGTCCCCGAGACGAGACGTGGCTCGGGCCATAGCACGGCTCGCCGACCTGCTTGGGTTGTGATTGGAACCAGTATACGCCGCCCGGTCCGCTACGCGACGGCCCGCGGCACCCGCAGCCGCACGGTCTCCCCGGCCCCGACGCGCCGGCGGGCGGCCAGGCGCAGGGCGCCGAAGCCCGTCAGGCGCAGCTCGGCCAGTCCGAGCGCGCCCTCCTCGACGTGGAGCGCGAGCCTGAAACCGGCACCGTCCTCCTCGAGCGCGTAGCTGCCCCAGGCGGAGCCGTTCGACCAGAAGCTGCGGCCGGCCTTCGGCCGCAGCTCCAGGACGCCCGTCACGGCCGACCAGCGGAAGCCCGTCAGCGTCAGCACGGCCGCCCAGCTCGCCATCGCGCGGGCGTAGTGGTGGCCGCACTCGGCCTCGTCGAACGGGTTGCGACGCGCGCCGTCGTAGCGCGCGCGCACGGCGCGCACCACGCGCAGGCCCTCCTCCTCGAGGCCCTCCTGGAGCATCCCGACCGCCGCCACGTACTCGAAGCCCGTCATCGCCTCGCCGAAGTAGGGGAAGGGCTTCGCCGGGCGCTCGTTCGGGTAGCCGGCCATCACGAGCGCCGACTCGTCGGCCACCGCGAAGGCCCGCATGTTGTCGAAGTGCGACCAGAGCACGGGCCGCAGGTTGTGGCGCAGGATGCTGCGCAGCGTGGTGCGCGCGTGAGCGGGGTCCACGAGCGGCCCGAGCCCGCAGACGTGCGCGACGAACTGGCCCACCAGCTGGTCGACGAGGCAGCCGGCGGCGAGCTGGTAGTCCGGCTTCGTGAGGTCCCCCGAGCCCATGCCGACGAGCAGCCCGGGCGCCACCGCGTCCTTGCTCGCCGGCGCCACGACCCGGTGCTCGTAGTACGAGCCGTTCCACAGGCTCGTGTCGAGGAAGCGCGCGCCGCTCTCGAACAGGCGCCGGCACTCGCGGGCGAAGTCGGCTTCTCCCAGGTGGCGCGCCATCTCCTCCGCCGCGCGCAGCGCGCCCAGGTACCACAGGCCCATCTGCGGGTTCGGGCCGAAGTACTCGACGTCCATCGTGTTGTGCTGGCAGCCCTCCATCACGCCGTCGCGGTCGGCGTCCCAGCCGCCCGGGATCCAGCAGAACTCCACGGCCTTGCGCGCCCGCGGCCACAGCGCCCGCAGCAGCGCGTCGTCGCCGGAGAGCTGCCAGTCCCGGTAGAGCTTGAGCAGGCAGCCCATCTGGCCGTCCGCGGCGGCGCGGCCGAAGTCCTGCGCACGGCCGAGCGGCAGGTGCACGCGGAAGCTCATCAGCCCGGCGTCGCTCGTCGCGTGGGCGAACTCCACCTCCCGCATCGCCCGCGAGAGCGAGCCGAACAGGAACGCCGTCGCCTGCTCGTAGTTCCAGACGTGCGTGCAGGAGCCGTGGCAGCAGCCGGCGGTGTCGGCGCAGCCCTCCCAGCCGTAGAAGCGGCCGTCGGCGGTGCGGAAGCAGGTCTGCGTGCGCAGCGTCGAGACGTTGAAGAGCGCCGCCTCCTTCACCTCGGCCGGCAGGTCGCTCAGGGCGAAGGACGAGACGAACGCCCGCGTGCGCCGGTGCAGCTCGGGCAGGGCCGGCAGCGTCTTCTCCACCACGTCCCAGGCGTCGGCGAAGCGCGTCGCGTAGTGGTTGCCGACGCGGTCGTCCGGGCCGGGCGGCTCGGCCTTCGGCGTCCACGAGTAGCGGTTCGGGAAGTGCCAGGCGAGCAGGAAGAGGGCCTCGCGCGTCTCCCCGGGAGACAGCTCGAGCGAGACGGCCAGCGAGGCCATCGGCAGGTCGGCCTTCGCAGCCGGTCGCGGGTCGAGGCGCCCGTCGGCCGCGAAGTCGTCCCAGAAGTCGAGGAGCGCGCCGCTCCAGCCCGACTCGGCCCAGTCGGTGCGGTGGCTGGCTGCCGCGCCGGGGTCCGTGGCGAGGGCGAGCGTGCCCCACGCCGGGTCGGCGGGGTCGACACCGGCGGAGGAGAGCAGCAGGCCCTGCGCGAGGGGTGTGCGCCTCCAGGTGTTGCGGTTGCCGGCGGCGCCGGTGAACTGCCGGTCGCCCTTCCAGTCCTTCACTGTCTTCGAGCCGTCCATACCCACGAAGTTCGGCAGCGACAGGCAGACCGACACCGTGGCGGGCTGAGCGCTGCGGTTGCGCAGCTCGACGCGCAGGACCGCGACCGGCAGGCCGCTCGCCTCCGGGTCGGCGGGCACCAAGGGGTTCATCGCCTTCACGTGCGCCTCGACGGGCAGCTCGGGGTCCTCGAGCACCACGCGCCCGAACGGGTAGGCCGTGGCGAACGAGGCGCTGCGGAAGCGCGGCAGGCCCGCGTTCGGCGCGGGCGATCCGTGGCTGCCCTCGAGCGCCGCCTCGGGCAGCGGGCCCTCGAGCACGCGGGTCTGCGCGGGCTGGCCCGCCTGCGCCACCCGCAGCGCCAGGAAAGGCGCGGCGGCGCCCGTCGGCACGAAGCCCTTGGCCGGCCGGTTCATCGGCTCGAAGTCGCGCAGGTCGCCGCGGCCCCCGAGCGAGACGGTGCCGGTGCCGATGCCCCCGAGGGGCAGGGCGACGCGCAGCAGGTGGGCCGCGTCGTAGTGGCGCAGCACGGGCCAGTCGGTGTCCGCGAGGGCGTGCGCCACGGCCTCGGAGCGAGGGGGCGCATCGGCCGCACGGGCCTCGCGCACTCCGGCCGTCGCAACGGCCCCGACCCCGAGCCCGACCGTCTTGACGAAGTCGCGCCTGTCGAAGCCTGCCATCGTGCGCCCTCCCGAGGCCGCGATTGGATCCGTGCGCGGCGGGGCTGTCAATCGCGCCGGAGGGGCTCGCGACCCCGGCAGCCGGCCCCGGGTGTACCCTTCCGCGCGACAGCAAGGAGCCCGCCATGCGCCTCGTCAGGAAGATCCTCAAGGTCACGGCCGCGGTCCTGGTCGCGCTCCTTCTGCTGCTCACGGGCTACCTGTGGTGGAGCTACCCGAAGCGGCCGGTGCTCGGCGCCTTCGTCCGCCCGGCCGGCGCCGGCGTCTTCAAGTTCTCCGACATCCCGAAGGGGCGCGCGCTGGCGCCCGCCGAGGTCGAGGGCTACGCCCGCCGGCTGCTCGGGGAGATGACGCTCGAGGAGAAGGTGCTGCAGATGTCGGGCGACAGCTCGCTGCGCGAGCTCCTGTCGATGGTGACGATCGAGAAGGGCAAGTACAACGACTACCCGATCACCGCCGGCGAGCAGAAGCGCCTGGCGATCCCGCCGATCGCCTTCTCGGACGGCCCGCGCGGCGTGGTGCTGAAGCACTCGACCTGCTTTCCGACCGCGATGGCGCGCGGCGCGAGCTGGGACCGCGCGCTGCAGCGCCGGGTGGCCGAGGTGGTGGCGAAGGAGATCCGCGCGCAGGGCGGCAACTTCTGGGGCGGCGCCTGCATCAACCTGCTGCGCCACCCCTCCTGGGGGCGCGCCCAGGAGACGCTGGGGGAGGACCCGTACCTGCTCGGCGAGCTGGCCGTGGCCGAGGTGGAGGTGGTGCAGGCCCACAACGTGATGGGCTGCGCGAAGCACTTCGCGCTCAACTCGATCGACGAGACACGGATGACGGTGGATGCCCGGGTCGACGAGCGCACGCTGCGCGAGGTGTACCTGCCGCACTTCAAGCGCCTGGCCGACGCCGGCGTCGCCTCCTTCATGAGCGCCTACAACAAGGTGAACGGTGACTACTGCGGGGAGAACCGCCACCTGCTGCGCGAGATCCTCAAGGAGGAGTGGGCCTTCCCCGGCTTCGTGATGTCGGACTTCTTCAACGGCGTGCACGACGGGAAGAAGGCGGCGCTCGCGGGCCTCGACGTCGAGATGCCGTGGACGGTGGCGTACGGCAAGGCGCTGCAGGGGTTCGTCGAGCGCGCCGAGGTGCCCGTGGCCGCGGTCGACGACGCGGTGCTGCGCATCCTGAAGCGGAAGATCGAGTACGCCACGCGGCCCGACCCGATCGCCTACCCGGCCT
>JBGASI010000191.1:0-19935 GCA_044229815.1 Vicinamibacteria bacterium
GTAGGGCGGACGCAGGTTCGTCTCGATCGTGAAGAGGCTGAACGGCGAGGGGAAGTTCGCGGCGAAGGGGTCGTCCTGGCCGGCGAACGGCTGCGCGAAGTCGACGTTGCCGGTCAGCGTCCTCGGCTTGATCCACGGGATCGACTGGGTGGCGATCCGAAGCGGACCGCCGACGCCGTTCGTGAGGGCGTCGTAGAAGATGCCGTAGGCGGTCCGGAGCACCGTCTTGCCGTCGCTCGTGACGTTCCACGCGGCGCCGACGCGTGGCGCGATCGCCTTTCCGTAGACGGGCGCGATGTACGAGCCGACGCCCTCGTCACCGGGGAAGAGAACGCCCGGCGGCGCGTCGGGGTAGACGGTCGACTGGCGGCCGGGCACGAAGGCGTTGAGCTTGTCGTGCGCCTCGCGGAACGGCGTGTTGATCTCGTAGCGCAGCCCGGCGTCGATGGTCAGCCGCTCGAACGGCTGCCAGCGGTCCTGGGCGAACACGGCGAACTCCCAGGCGCTCAGGTTGCGCTGGAAGTCGCCGCCCGCCTGGGTGAAGCGGGAGGGTCCGCCCAGGAGGAAGTTGGCGAAGGAGGAGCGCGTCGGTCCCTGGCTGTCGAACTGGTAGGAGCCGTTCGCGAAGTGGCCCTGGACGGTGTCGATCCCGACCCGCCGCAGCTCGACCCCGAACTTCGCGCGGTGGCGCCCGCTCGCGAGGGACAGCGTGTCGGCGATCTCCCAGTTCGTCTGCGTGGTGTCGCGCGGTCCGATCGCCGGGTCGCCGATGCTCGAGTAGCCGCTCACGAGGACGAAGGGCATCCCGGCAGCGGTCGCCAGCGTCGGGTCGTAGTCGAAGCCCACGCTCCTCGGGCTGAGGCCCGAGAGCCGGCTCTCCATCAGGAAGTGCTCGCGGAAGAAGCCGGCGTGCGCGGTGTTCACCGCACCCTGCCCGAGGATGCGGGTCTCCGAGAGCCCGACCACGTGGGTGTGGATGTCGTTGCCCACCGGGAAATCGGGGATGTCGGAGCCGAGGATCGAGAACGGGTTCTCCTCGTCGGTACGGGCGAAGGCATAGCGCAGGACCACGGTGTCCTTCGTCGACGGCCGCCAGTCGAGGCGGGCTCCCGCCTGGTTGTTGTTCTGGTGCAGAAGGCGGGTCTCCGACGCGAACGAGGCCGACTCGTTGGCCGCCGGGTAGTACCGGAGCAGGTTCAGGGCGAGCGGGCTCATCGCCTCGGCCGGGATGACGTTCCCGGGAAACGCCCGTCCCGTGCGCTTGTCGACGAGCGGGTACGGCAGGCTCGAGAAGTCGCCCGCGCGCTCGGCCGCGGTCGGGACCGTCGAGCCGCGAGGCCGCCGACGGTCGCCCCGAACTGGCGCTGCCGCAGGGGCTCCTTCTCGCGGGCGAAGTGGTTCCGGCTCGCGAGCTCCTCGTTGCGGGCGTAGCCGTAGACGTTCGCGTGAAGGCGGTCGCCGCCGCTGCGCGTGTAGACGTTCACCACGGCGCCGCTCGCGCCGCCGTGCTCGGCCAGCGGGTTGCTCGTGCTGACCTCGAAATCGGAGACGGCCTCGCTCGGCAGCTTGAAGGCGATGCCGCCGTCGATGCGGTTCACGATCTTCACGTCGTCCATCAGGTAGTTGTTCGACTCGGGACGCTGGCCGTTCGCCGAGAAGGCTTGCCCCTCGCGCCGGATCCCGCCGTGCATCGCGAGCCCGGCGGTGAGCGGCAGGACGCCCGGCTGGACGAGGGCCGCCTGCGTGAAGTTGCGGCCGCCCACCGGCAGCTCGGCCAGTTGCTTGAAGTCGAGGTGTGTCGCGATCTGGGCGATGCCGTCCTCGGCCTTTCCCGCGATGATCGCGACCGCCTCGGCAGCCTCGTTGAACTGGAGCTGCAGCGCGACCGTGAGCGTCACGTGCTGCCCGGGAGTCACCTCGATCGGCGTCACCCTGCCGGAGGCGAAGCCGGAGAGGCCGACGCGCAGCTCGTAGGTGCCGGGTCCCAGCCCCTCGAAGCGGAAGCCGCCGTCCTGCGCGACCTGCTTCCAGGACTGGCTCGTCGCGACCTCACGCAGGGAAACGCTGGCTCCCGGGAGCACGTCGCCGTGCGCGTCGACCGCGCGTCCCTCGACGATGCCGCCCGTCGCCTGCCCTGGCGCCGGGGCGGCCTGCGCGGGCGACGCGAGCGTGAGCAGTGTAAACAGGCACTGGGCGGGCAGCAGCATCGGAGAACCTCCCGGACGGGCCGATCGACCGTCGATGTGACTCGTGCCTGCGTGGAAGCAAGACCCGAGGGCGACCGGGAGACTGTAGGGTGCTCGGCAATCGTCGTTCAATGGAGCGCAGACACCACATACAGCGTGCGGAGGCGCACGAGAGTCTCTATGCGCTGCAGGGTCGCCGCCCGAGCTGGTCGCGGCGGCCGGCGGACTCGGCGTTGCGGCGCCGAGCGATCCGTGTCGTGACGCGCGGCGTCACCTCCGCGGCGCGCGCGTATCTTCGACGCGCCGGCCGCAGCCCGGCCATCTCCCGACTGATGCGTCTGATTCAGCTCGTGGGCCCGCCGGACGCATGCCCGTGAAGGCCGATCCGCTGGAGCTACGGAGCCGGGTGGCGCCGCTCAGGCGTAGCCGACGTCGTGGTGGCGGGCGAAGAACTCCTCGAGCACGAACTTGCGGCCGGCGAGCTGGGCGCGCAGGCGCTCGACCTCGGCGGCCGGCAGCGGGGTCGTGAAGGCGCGGGCGGTCGCGACGTTGGCCTCGAGGTGCTCGAGCTTGGGCATGCCGCAGACGGCGGCCGAGATCGGCAGGCTCCAGGCGTAGCGCAGCAGCGAGGCGGCGTCGGCGCCGCCGTTCTCCATCAGCTTGTCCTGGCCGGTCACCTTCATCAGGATGACGCCCAGGTTCTTCCGGTTGGCCGCTGGCAGCGCCAGCTCCTCGAAGCGCGCCGCGCGCGCCGGGTTCATGGCCATCTGCACGCAGTCGAGGTCGTTCTGCTCGATCGCCTTCGCCATCACCGCGCCGTCCGTGTGGCTCGTCATGCCGACGAAGCGGGTCACCTTCTGCTCGCGCAGCTCGTAGAGCGCGTGGATCGCCCCGTCCTTCGCCATGATCGCCGCGAGGTCCTGCTCGTCGGTCAGGCTGTGCAGGTGCAGCAGGTCGAGGTGGTCGGTCTGCAGCCGCTTGAGGCTCTGCTCGACCTCCTTCAGGGCCAGGTCGCGCGTGCGCGCACGCGCCGGGATCTTGGTCGCGAGGAAGACGTCCTTCCGCCGCGTCGCCAGGACGCGGCCCAGCCGGCGCTCGCTCTCCCCCTCGCCGTAGCCCACCGCGGTGTCGAGGTAGTCGATGCCGAGGCCCATCGCCTTTTCGAGCACGGCCGAGGCCTGGTCCTCCGGGTACATCAGGAAGCGGCTGCCGCAGCCCAGGGCGAGGATCGAGACCGAGGCCCCGGTGCGCCCGAGCGTGCGGTGCGGCAGCTTGCCGGCCGCGGCCGGGGGCTTGCCCTCGACCAGCGGGCGCGGCGGCAGGGCGGGCAGCGCGGCGGCCGCGCCCACGGCGAGGCCGCCCTTTTCCAGGAACTCGCGACGGCTCAGCTTGTCCTTCGACATGCGTCCTCCCCGGTCCCTACGAGGCCTTGACGCCGGCGGCCGAGAGGTACTCGGCCATCGTCTTCGCGTAGTGCGGGAAGGCGACCTCGGGCTCCTCGATCTCGGGGTGCCACTTCTTCTCCCACTCGAAGCAGTAGAAGCCCTTGTAGCCGCCCTTGGCGAGGATCGCGACCTGCTGCTTCACGGGCACCTCGCCCGTGCCGAGCAGCACGTAGCGGCGGTCGTCGACCTTCGTGCCGGTGGCCTTCGAGTCCTTGAGGTGCGTGTGGCGGATCCACTTCGAGAGCGCGGCGTAGGAGTCCGCCGGCTGCTCCTTGCCGGCCACGAAGGAGTGGTGCGCGTCCCACAGCAGCGCGAACTCGGGCGAGCCGACGCGGGTCAGGATCTCGACGAGGTCGGGGGAGTGCGTGAAGTCGCCGTGCGACTCGATCAGCACCGTGACGCCGGCGGGCTTGGCGTACTCGGCCATCCGCTGGAAGCCCTCGGCGATGCGCGGGATGACGTCGGCCTTCGCCTCG
This sequence comes from Vicinamibacteria bacterium, assembly GCA_044229815.1. GTDB lineage: Bacteria > Acidobacteriota > Vicinamibacteria > Fen-336 > Fen-336 > DATBSL01. The sequence continues at coordinate 4,108 of JBGASI010000191.1, forward strand.
CCCTCCGGGACCTTGTCGCCGAACATCCGCACGTAGCGCACGCCCATCGCGTGCGCCAGGTCGATGAAGCGGCGTCCCTCGTCGAACTGCTGCTCGCGCGCCGCCGGGTCCTTCTCGTGCATGCGCGCCGAGGCGCCGAGGTCCGAGACCACGATGCCGAGCGCCGCGAGGTCCTTCTTCGTCCCGGCGAGCTGCGTTCCCGACAGCTCCGGCACCTTCGTCAGGTCCATCTCCCCGGCGATCCCGCGCAGCTCGAGCGCCGCGTAGCCGTGCTTGTCGGCCGCGTCGAGCACCTGCTTCCAGCTCCAGGCCGGGCAGCCCAGCGTCGAGAAGGCGATCGGGTAGCGCTTCGCGCGGGCCTGCGCCCGCAGGATGGCGGGCGCCGTGACTCCGGCGGCGAGGGTCGAGAGGAACGCACGGCGGGCGATGGGCATTGGCGCCTCCTTGGTGCTTGAAGGATTATAGGTGGCGAAGGAGAAGTCTTGGCTGAGATCCAGGCGTTTCGAGGAGTGCTCTACGGTCCGGATGCCGCGCTGCCCCGCGTGCTCGCCCCGCCCTACGACGTCATCTCCCCCGCGTACCAGGACGAGCTGTACGGGCGCGACCCCAAGAACGTGGTGCGCCTCGTGCTCAACCGCACGCCCGGCGACGCCGGCTACGCCGAGGCGGGGGAGAGCTACCGGCGCTGGCTGGGCGAGGGCGTCCTGCGTCAGGACCCGACGGAGGCCCTCTACCTGCTGCAGCAGGACTTCACGGCCGAGGGGCGCACCCTGCGCCGTTTCGGGCTGCTCGCGCGCTTTCGCGCCGAGGACGCCGAGCGCGGGATCATCCTGCCCCACGAGCACACGCGCGCCGCGGCCAAGGAAGACCGCTGGCGCGTGCTCAACGCCACGAAGGCGAACTTCAGCCCGATCTTCCTGATGTTCCCCGACCCCGCCGCGCGCTTCACGGAGCTGGTGGCGGCCGCGCTGAGCCAGCCACCGGCGGCCGAGTGCACGGACGACGGCGGGGTGGCGCACCGGCTCTGGCGGATCGTCGAGCCCGGCGCGATCGGCCGCTTCCAGCAGCTGCTGGCCGGGGCCCGCAGCTACATCGCGGACGGCCACCACCGCCACGCCACCGCGCTGCGCTACCGCGACGCCGTCGGCCCCGACGGGGCGTGGACGCTCGGCTACTTCACGCCGCTCGAGGCGCCGGGCCTGCTGGTGCAGCCGTACCACCGCATCCTCTCCGAGGGGCCGCGGCTCGAGGTCGCGGCCGAGAGGCTGCGTTCGCGCTTCCGCGTCCGGCCGAGCGCCGGCGCGGCCACGGCCGCCGCCGAGGTCGCGGCCTCGACGGCGCCCTACGCCTTCGCGCTCGCGGAGCCGGGTCGCGGCGCCCTCGTCGTCGAGGCCGACGCCAGCGCGCCGGAGCTGCTGCCGCCCGCCGTCCCGCCCTCGCTGCGCGCGCTCGACACCTACTTCCTGCACCAGGCCGTGCTGCGGCCGCTGCTCGGCATCCCCGACAGCGCGGTCGGCTACGTGCACTCGCTGGCCGAGGCCGCGGAGGCGCTCGCGGGCGGCTCCTGCCGCCTCGCCGTGCTGCTGCGGGCGACGCCCGTACAGCAGATCGTCGACGTGGCCGACGCCGGCGAGTCCACCCGCTCGTCGCCTGAGAACACAGAGCCGATGCCCCTTCCGCCCCCGTCCTTCTTCGACCCGGCCGCCGCCGGCCGCGTCTACCGCGTCGCGTACCAGCAGCGCGCCGCGGAGGCGCGCGCCTGGGCCGCCGCCGGCCGGCTGACCCCGGCCGTCCGGGACGAAGAACGCACCGGCCTGCTGCTCGTGGACGTGCAGAACACCTTCTGCCTGCCCGAGTTCGAGCTGTACGTGGCGGGCCGCTCGGGCCGCGGCGCGCTCGACGACGCGGCGCGGATCGCCTCGTTCCTCTACCGCAACCTCGGCCGCATCAGCCAGGTGATCGTCACGCTCGACACGCACACCGTGGCGCAGGTCTTCCACCCCCTGTTCTGGGTCGACCCGGTGGGTGTCCACCCGCCGCCGCACACGGTGATCCGCCTCGAGGACGTCGAGACCGGGCGCTGGCGCGTGAACCCGAACGTCGCCGCGGCCGTCTCGCCGCGGACCGGCTTCGACGTCCAGGCGTGGGTGCGCCACTACGTGCGGCGCCTGGCCGAGGGCGGCAAGTTCCCGCTGCTCGTCTGGCCGTACCACTCGATGGTCGGCGGCGTCGGCCACGCGCTCGTCTCGGCGGTGGAGGAGGCGGTCTTCTTCCACGCGATCGCGCGCCAGTCGCCGACCCGCGTCGAGATCAAGGGCCGCAACCCCCTGACCGAGAACTACTCGGTGTTGCGGCCGGAGGTGGGCGAGGACTCGCAGGGCGCGCTGGTCGAGCCGGCGAACCAGGCGCTCGTCGACCACCTGCTCTCGTTCGACCGGCTGTTCGTGGCCGGCGAGGCCAAGAGCCACTGCGTCGCCTGGACGCTCGAGCACCTGCTGGCCGAGGCAAGGGCCCGCGACCCGCGCCTGGCGAGCCGGATCGTGCTGCTCGACGACTGCGCCTCGGCGGTGGTCGTGCCGGGAGTCGCGGACTTCACGGACGAGGCCGACGCCGCCTACGCGCGCTTCGCGGCGGCGGGCGCGCGGCGGGCGCTGTCGAGCGACCCGCTGTAGCTCAGTCGTCGAGGAGACCGTCGGCGAGCGCGTCGAGCAGCACGCCGGGTCGGTTCGTGCCGACGCCGTAGAGCGAGAAGCGCGCCAGCTGCTTCAGCTCGGCCGGGTCGTCGACCACCCAGGTCGCGAGCGTCAGGCCGCGCGAGCGCGCGCCGGCCGCCAGCTCGTCGCCGAGCTGGCTCTTGTGCGGCATCACGAGGCCGCAGCCGGCGTCGGCCGCCGCGGCGAAGACCTGCTCGGGCGTCGTGTGGCCGAACAGCTGGCCGCGCGTGATCTCGGGCGCCAGCACGCGCAGCTGGCGCAGCGCGCGGTGGTCGAAGGAGATCAGCGCGACGCGGTCGGCCAGCTCGAGCCGGCGCACGACCGCGACCGTGCGCGCGGCGAGGCCGTCCTCGGCCTCGCTCACCGACTCCGTCTTCAGCTCGATCATCACGCGGGCGCGCCCGCGCACGAGGCCGAGCACCTCGGCCAGCGTCGGCACGCGCTCGCCGGCCCAGGCGTCGCCGAAGCGCTCGGGGTAGCCGGCCGAGACCGCGCGCACCTCGGCGAGGCTCATGCCGCGCACGTCGCCGCGGCCGCTGGTGGTGCGATCGAGCGTGGCGTCGTGGATCACGATCACCTCGCCGTCGGCCGTGAGCTGGACGTCGAGCTCCACGATCGTGGCGCCGACCTCCAGGGCCGAGGCGAACGAGGCGAGCGTGTTCTCGGGGCGGTGGGCGGAGTCGCCGCGGTGCGCGATGACGAGCGGGGGCGTCACGCCGCTACGCCCGCGGCCGCAGCAGCGCCGTGAACGCGGGCAGCTCGAACAGCTTCGCCTCCACGAAGACGCCGAGCAGGTCGGCGTCCAGCTGCCCCTTGCTCGCCTCGCGCTGCAGGATGCCCAGGGCCTCCTCGAGGGTGGCGGCCTTCTTGTAGGGGCGGTCGAGCGCGACGAGCGCGTCGAAGATGTCCGAGATCGTCATCATCCGCGACTGCACCGGGATCTCGGCCGCGCGGATCCCGCGCGGGTAGCCCGAGCCGTCCAGCTTCTCGTGGTGCGCCCAGGCGATCTGCGGGATGTTCCGGAACTCGCCGGTCCAGGGGATCTGGCGCAGGAACTCGTAGGTGTGCGAGACGTGGCTCTCGATCTCCTTGCGCTCCGCGGGTGTCAGCGTGCCCCGGCGGATCGAGAGCGACTCGATCTCGTCGGCGCTGAGGTGCGGCTCCTGCGCCCAGTTCTCGACGGGGAAGTCGTCCTCGGCGTGGTGGTCGGGGAAGCGCCGCGTCGGCAGGTTCATGAGCGCGGCGAAGCTCTCTTCCTCCACGATCGTCGGCTCGTTCGCCCGCACCACGGCCTGCAGCACGCGCTCGTTCTCGGCGCGCCGGCGCAGGTAGTCCGCCTCGAGCGCGGCCAGCTCGTCCGCCCCGGCGCGGCCGGACGAGACGGCGTCGAGGCGCCGGCGCAGGTAGTCGGCCTCGAGGGTCTTCAGGATGTAGGCGAAGCGCTGGCGGACGGCCACCATCCGCGTCGCGTACAGCTTCTTCCGCTTGCCGAGCACCTTCTCCTGCACGGCCACCTTGCCGAAGTCGTGCAGCAGGCCGGCGTAGCGGATCTCCTGCACCTGCTCGGGCGTGAAGCGCGTGCCGGCGTAGGGCCCGGTGGCGAGCCGGTCGACCCGCTCCGCCAGCGCCACGGTGAGCTCGGCGACGCGCTCCGAGTGGCCCGAGGTGACGGGGTCGCGCGCCTCGACCGCCTTCGCCGCCGCGCGCACGAAGCGGTCGAAGAGCGTCGTGATGTCGCCCAGCAGCTGGACGTTCTCGTACGCCACGGCCGCCTGGCTGGCGAGCGAGCGGACCAGGTCCTGGTCCGTGGTCGTGAACGGGATCACCGCCTCCTCGATCAGCGACACCGGCTGCAGGACCGCGTCGCGGTCGCGCTTCTTGTTGATCAGCTGCACGACGCCGATCACCGTGTCCTTGTGGTCGCGCATCGGCACGACCAGCATCGACTTGGTGCGGTAGCCCGACTTCTCGTCGAACGAGCGGCTGATGCGGAAGCTCGAGCCCTCGGGCAGGCGGTAGGCGTCCGGCACGTTCACGGGCTCGCCGCTGACGGCCACGTAGCCGGCGATCGAGCCCTTGTCGAGCGGCATCGGGAACTCTTCGAACGGCACGACGACGGTGTCGTTCTGGGCCAGCTTGAAGCGCAGCTGGTCGCGGCCGCCGCTGCCCTCCTCGGCCCGCTCGACGAGGTACAGGCTGCCGGCGTCGGCGCTGGTGATCTCGCGGCTCTTCTTGAGGATCAGCTCGAGCAGCTTGTTGATGTCCCGCTCGGCCGACAGCTGCATGCCGATGTTGTTGAGCACGCTGAGCTCGTCGCCCTTGCGCGCCAGGGCCCCCTCGAGCTGGCGGATCGCGCGCCGGCTCTGGGTCGTCTCGACCGTCCGCTTGAGCTTGAGCTGCACCCGCGCCGGTGTCAGCGGCCGCGCCACGATGTCGTCGACGAACGGCAGGCGCCGCAGCAGCTCGTCGTCGGCCCCGCCCTCGGCCACCGCCACCAGCGAGGCGAGCGCGGAGCCGCCCGCCTGCAGCCAGGCCGCGACCGCGTCGCGCTCGGCGTCCAGGCAGGCCGCGTCGGCGAGCACCAGGGCGCTGCCGCGGGCGTCGAGAGCCGCGAGGAGCGTCGCCAGCGACGTCACCTGCGCCACGCGCATCCCCGCCGGCAGCTCGCCGGACACCAGCTCCCGCGCCTCGCCCCAGATCAGCAGTTGGGTCATCGTCGTCTCAGCTCGGAGTGAACCGGCAAAGCGTAGCACGCACGGGTGTGACCGGCGTCACGCTCCGACGAGGGCGGGCAGCTCGGCTGGAGAGACCAGCAGGCGATCGGGCCCGGCCGCGCGCAGGCCCGCGGGGTCGAGCCCCCAGGCCACCCCCGCGACGCGCACGCCGGCAGCCCGGCCGGTCCGCACGTCGACGGCGGAGTCGCCGACCATCCACGCCTCCGCCGGCGTGGAGCGAAGCTCGGCGACGAGCTGCAGCAGGCCGCCCGGGTCCGGCTTGCGCAAGGCGACGTCGCCCGCGCCCCAGATGCGCGCGAACCGTGCCGAGATCCCGAGACCGTCGAGGATCGTGCGGCTGAAGGGCCCCGGCTTGTTCGTCAGCACAGCCAGCAGCGGCGGGCGCGGGCCGATGGCCGCCAGCGCGTCGAGCGCCGTGGCCATGCCCGGGTAGAGGCGGGTCGTGTCGAGCAGCCGCTCGGCGTAGCACTCGAAGAAGACGGGCAGCACCGCCTCGGGCTCGAGCGACAGGCCCGCGTGGCGCAAGGAGCGCTCCACCAGCAGGCGCGCCCCCTCGCCGACGAAGCCGATCACGGTCTCGACCGGGATCGCCGGCGTGCCCGGCGCCACGCGCGCGAGCGCGGCGTTCGTGGCCGAGGCGAGATCGCGCGACGAGTCGACGAGCGTCCCGTCGAGGTCGAAGACGACGAGCCGCGCCACGCTAGCCCGGGCCGACGTAGCCGAGGGCCTTCAGCCGCTCGCGCGAGGCCGGGTCCAGCTCCTGGATCGTGCGCCCGGGCGGCAGGGCGAGCCAGAGGCGCACGCCGCCGACCTCCGGGCGCGGCGGTTTGAACAGCAGCAGCCCGCGGTCCTGGTCGGTCTCCGACTCGATGTCGGGCAGGTGGAACGGGAAGGCGGCCGGGCGGAACGCCGTCGCGCCCACGGCCACGTCCGTCGCCCGCAGGCCGCGGCCGTCGCGCGTCCCGGACAGCTCGACCGGCGCGCCGACGGGCCGCACCGTGAAGCCGACCTCGCGCGGCGCGCCCGGCCGCGGCCGCGCCGACAGCTCGAGCCAGCGGCCGTTGCCGCCGACCGTCCAGCGCTCCCCGGGCCCGAGCCCCGTCGTCTCGACGCCCTCGAGCCAGCCGCGCGTCTCCAGGCGCAGCGCGTACGCCCCTTGGCCCTGCACCTGCACCACGTAGCGGAACGGGTTCGACGACATCCCCGCCTCGGCCTGCGCCTCGAGCGTGCGCACGCGCTGCGGGCTCGCGGCGGCGCGGTTCTCCTTCTCCCCGGGGTCGCGCGCGAGGTCGAAGTACAGCTCGTCGTCGTCGGGGCTGAAACGCCGGATGTACTTGTCGCCGTCGGTGCGCACGCCGTGCGCCACGAACCCCCGGTGGCTGATCTCCGCGAGCGCCGGCCTCGGCTTCGAGCGGCCCTCGAGCACCCGCTGGAGCGGCTGGCCGGCGAGGTCCGCGGAAAGCGCCACGCCGAGCGCCTCGAGCACCGTCGGCACCACGTCGACGCCCTGCACCTGCTCGGCCACGCGGCGGCCGGCCCACTGCCCCTTCGGGAACTTCACGAGGAGCGGCACGCGGATCAGCTCGTCGAACAGGCTGCGGCCGTGCAGCCAGCGGCCGTGGTCCAGGAACTCCTCGCCGTGGTCGGCGAGGAAGACGATGAGCGCGTCGTCGTAGCGGCCCTGCGCCCGCAGCTCGCGCAGGAAGCGCCCGAACTCGCGGTCGCCGAAGGCGACGTCGCCGTCGTACTGCGCGATCATCCGCTCGCGGTCGAGCGGCTCCTTGTAGTCGTCGCGCGGGTCGCGGGCCGGGTGGTCCGGCGTCGGGTGCGGCTCGAACAGCTGGTCGAAGGGCGGCGGCGGGGCGTACGGGACGTGCGGGTCCATGGTGTGGGCGTAGAGGAACGTCGGCAGCCCCCGGCGCGCGCGCAGGAACTCGAGCGCCGAGTCCACGACCACGTCGGCGCCCACCAGCTTGCTGCGGCGGTCCTCCTCGCCGTGCAGCCCGGCGAACACCTCGAAGCCCGGGTCGAAGGCCGACTCGGCCCCGTAGATGACCGAGTTCGCGATCGCGGCGCCGGTCGCGAAGCCGCGCTCGTCGAGGCGGCGCGCGATCGTCGGGTTCGAGGGGTCGAGCGTGTCGCGCAGCTGCACGGCGCCGTGCTTGGCGGGCAGGCGCGAGGTCAGGATCGAGGCGACCGAGGGCTTGGTCCAGGAGGCGTGGGCGATCGCGTGGTCGAAGACGACCGCCTCCTTCGCGAAGGCGTCGAGCTCGGGCGTCGTCGCGCGCGCGTAACCGTAGACGCCGGTGTGGTCCGCGCGCAGCGTGTCGACGAGGTAGACGATCGCGAGCGGGGCCTTCGTCGAGGCGGTCGTGACCGCCGGCGCGCCCCAGAACGCGCGCGCCAGCTCGCCCGACTCCTCGTAGCCGTGGGTCTCGAGCACCAGCTCGCGCCCGCTGCCGGCGAAGCGCGAGAGGTCGACCTCGGCCGTGACCCAGGCGCGGTGCTCGGCGTGGGCGATCGGGTCGAGGAGCTGCGACCAGACGACCTCCTCGCGCGAGCCGTGCCGCAGCTTCGCCGTGAACGCGATGCCGGGGCGCTCGTGGAAGCGCGGGTCGATGGCGCAGGCGAGCTGCAGCCGGCCGCCCTTCGGCACGTCGAGCGCGAAGCGCAAACGGCCCGGCGGCCCGGCGGCGTACCCGCGGCGCAACAGGTCGTTGAGGCGCAGGCCCTCGCGGCCGGCCTTGACGACCGCCTCCTGGCCCTGCCCCGCGGCGCTGGCCTCGACCAGCCGGCTGCCGGCCCGGTAGAGGTCGACGCCCCGCGGGTCGCGGTCGCAGGCCGCCACGCTCGTCGTCAGGGCCGCCAGGGCCGCCAGTCGGTGAAATCGCTTCATTTCGACGAACGGTCACGCTAGCACGGCGGCCGCTCGGCGGCCAAACCCGCGCGGGCCTTGTGCTATGGTCCGGACGTGTCCGCGTCTTTCCGCCGTGGCCTGCTGGGACTGACGCTGGCGGGCCTCGCGGCGCGGCTCGTCTGGACGGCGCTCGAGCCGGCCACGTTCCCGGTGGCCGACGAGACGATGTGGCTGTCGTGGGCCACCGTCAACCTGCCCTCGCCCGAGGTCGGCTTCTCGCCGCTGCGGCTGCGCTTCATCTTCCACCCGCCGCTCTACCTCTACTTCGTCGGGCTGCCCTTCGCGGCCTTCGGCTCGCTGTGGGCGGTCCAGCTCGTCCAGTGCCTCGCGAGCGCGCTCCTCGTGCCCGCGCTCGCCCTCGTCGGCCGCCGGCTCTCGGGTGAGCCGGCCGGCCTCGTGGCCGGCGCCGTCGCCGCGTTCTACCCCGAGCTCGTCTGGTTCGCCGCCCACTTCTGGGCCGAGACGCTGTTCACGGTGCTGCTGTGGTGGGCGTTCGAACGGCTCGCGGCGGCCGACGAGGCCGCGTCGGCCCGCGCGGCCGTGGGCGCCGGCGCTCTCTTCGGCCTGGCCGTGCTCACGCGCGAGACGGTCCTCTACTTCCTGCCGTTCGCCGCCGCCTGGCTCGCCTGGCGGCGGGCGGGCGGGGCGCGCCGCGCCGCCCTGCTGCTCGTGACGGCGGCCCTGGTGGTCGTCCCCTGGACGATCCGCAACTGGCTCGTGTTCGAGGCCTTCGTGCCGGTCTCGACGGCGGGTGCCCTCAACCTGTGGCAGGGCAACACCCGCGCGAGCCGCCAGGAGGTGTACGAGGAGTACTGGGCGGTGCGCGGACGGATCGCGAAGTACGACTACGCGCGGCGCAAGGGCCTCGAGGCGGTGCTCGAGCGCCAGCCCTGGTGGATCTTCGAGAAGCTGCGCGACGAGATGCCGGAGTTCTGGGCCGCGCACGCGCAGCCGATCGTCCACCTCGAGCGCGGGGCCTACGGCAGCGTGCCCCGGCGCCGCGCGCTCGCCGCGATCGTCGTCGTGCTCGTGCCGTACCTCCTCTCGCTCACCCTGTTCGTGGCGGGGCTCGCCTTCCTGCCGCGCGGCCGGCTGGCCGTCCTGCTGCTCGGCTTCCTCGTCTACTACGTGCTGCTCCACGTGGCGACGCACGGCTACCCGCGCTACCGCCTGCCGGCGCTGCCGGTCGTCTTCCTGTTCGCCGCGCACGGCGTCGTGGCGCTCGTCCGCCGGCCGCTGCCCGCGAGCGACCGGCCGCGGCGCCTGCTCGCCGCCCTCGCCGCGGTGGTGCTCGCGCTCTCGGAACCCGGAGGGCGAGGGCGGCAGCGAGCCCGCGACGGCGCACGAGGCGCCCGCCATGGAGCCGCGGTGAGGGCCTCGCGCGCGATCCCGCTCGCCCTGCTGCTGGGCCTCGCCGTGCGCCTGCCCTTCTGGATCGAGGCGCTGCGCACGCCGGTGGACGGCGACACGGCCATCGTCGGGCTGATGGCCGCGAGCCCCGGTGTCGGCACGACGCTATGGGGCCAGCCGTACGGCTCGCCGCTCGACGCGTGGGTGGCGATGCCCTTCGTCGCCGCCTGGGGGCACACGACACAGGCGCTGCGCCTGCCGGTGTTCCTGCTCGGCCTCGGCCTCGTCCCGCTGGCCTACGGCCTCGGCCGCCAGCTGCACCCGGGCGCGGCGCTGCCGGCGGCCGTGCTCGCCGCCTGTCCGCCGCCCTACTTCCTCCTGCTCGCGGCGCTGCCCCCGCCCTTCTACGCGACGAGCCTGCTGCTGTGCGGCCTCGTGCTGCTCACGGCGGCCGTGGCCGGGCGGCGGCTGGAGGACGGCACCGCGAAGCCCCCGCGCGGGACGCTGCTGCTGATGGGGCTCTTCGGCGGCCTTGCCCTGTGGACGCACCTCATGTCCGCGAGCGCCGTCGCGGCCGCCGGGGCCTGGGTCTTCCTGCGCTCCCGCGGGCGAAGGCTGCTGCTGGCGTGGGCGCTCGTGCCGCTCGTCGCGGCGAGCGCGCCCTGGTGGACGCGCCTGCTGGTGGACACCGAGGCCGCCCGCATCGTGCAGGTCCAGGACCGGAACGAGACGACGCTCGGCCACCTGGCCTCGGTGCTGCCGCGGCTGCACGAGCCGATCGGCGGTCTCCTGGGCGCCCACGTGCCGGTCGTGGCCGACGCCGAGGACTTCATGCTGCAGGCCCCCGGCTGGGTCGCGGGCGGGCTCGTGCTCGTCTACGGCCTGCTGCTGGTGCTGGCCGCTCGCGCCACGGGCCTGCGCCACCCGTCGCTGCTCTACCTGCTCGCCGCCGCGCTCACCGTGGCTGCGTTCCCGCTGCCGCTGCGCTCGGCCCCGCACACGATCCGCTTCCTGACGCCGCTGTACCTGCCCGTCGCGGCGCTCGTGGCCTGGGCCGCCGCGCCCCGCGGCGGCACGCGTCGCCCGTGGCTGGCCGTGCTGGCGCTCGCCGCCCTGCACCTGACGGGCGCCACGCAGCTGCTCGAGGCCTGGCGCGGCAGCGACCGCGCCGAGGCGCCCTTCCTGCTGCCCGACCTGCGGCCGGTGCGGACGCTGCTCGAGCGCGCCGGCGTCCGGCACGCCTACGCCTCCTACGCGCCGGCCTTCCGCCTGACCTGGGAGAGCGCCGGCCGGATCGTCGCCTCGCCGCCCTGGAACGACCGCTTCCGCCACTGGCCGCTGCCGCTGCTCGACGAGGTGCGCTTCGCCAAGAACGTGGCCTGGGTGCTGACCCCGTCGCTGCCGAGCGGACTGCCGCAGCCCGACGCGCTCGAGCGCGAGCTGCGCCGGCTCGGCGGGCGCTGGCGGCGCGAGGAGGCGCTGGCGGCCGTCGTCTTCCTCGGCTTCGTGCCCCCGTTCTCGCCCGTGGTCGAGCCGTGGCCGGGCGCCGGGGCCGCGGGCGACGGCGATCTGCACACGTTCGTCGAGCCGGCGGACCCCGCTGCCGCCTTCGTCCTGCGCCTGCCGCAGCCGCGCGCGCTCGCGGGGATCACGCTGGTCGCGGCGCTCGACGGGCCGCGCCTGCCGCGCAGCGTCGACGTCGAGGTGAGCGCGGACGGGCAGACCTTCGAGACCGTGGCTTCACGGCGCCGCCGCGAGGAGAGGCTCGACCTGCGCTGGCTGAACGGCCACCCGCAGGCGGTGATCGACCACGACGTGATCGCGATCGGCCTTGGCGGACGCAGCGTCGCCGCGCTGCGGATCGTGCCGTGGCAGTCGGGCGACCGCTGGCGCCTCGGCGAGGTGCTGATTCACGCGGAGCCGGGCCGTGCCGCCTGGGACGAGTGGCTCCCGCCCGACCTCGACTGGGCGGCGCGTCGACGGGCGCTCACCGAGCAGCCGCTCGCCGGCCGCGAGGACTGGTACTCGCGCGTCCTGCTGGCCGGGCGCCATCGCCCGCCGCCGTAGGCCGCGGTGCCTCCGCGTTCGCTCCGGGCCTAGAACTGGACTCGCAGCGTGGCGAGCGCCTCGTCGTGACGCAGCCTGCGCGAGGCCGCGATCGAGTGGTGCGCGTACTCGAGCGTCAGGTCGACGCGCCTCACGATCGCGACGCGCAAGCCGAAATCGAGCTTGTCCCAGTCCCAGGCGAGGCTCGGGGCCACGAACCCCGCCGGCGCCGAGAAGCCGTTCTCGAGGCGGCTGAAGCGAACGGCGGGCTGGATCGACGGGAACAGGTCGTTCGGGTCCGCGAGGTCGCCCAGCGCGATCCGCCACCCGGCCTCCAGCTCGATCCCCGTGCGAGGCAGCCCGGCGAGCGTCTCGTGCACCACCTGGCCGAAGGCCGAGAACCCGCCGAGGCGCAGGTCGAGGTTGCCGCCGTAACGCTCCGAGACGTCGCCCGAGATCGGCAGCGAGAGACCGCCGGCGCCGTCGAGCAGATCCAGGTCCCCCTCGTAGAACGTGCCGCGCAGCCGCGCCTGGGGGGACAGGCGCGTGCGGTAGTAGAAGCCCAGCAGGTCCACGCCCCGTTGCAGGTCGGCGCCGACCAGGCGCAGCCCGGCGCCGCCACCCCACTCGGCCGCGTGGCCGTAGGAAAGCTCCTCGACCTCGGCGTGATAGAGGATCGGGAAGCCCGAGTGCAGCTTCGGGTCGGGGTCCGGCGGCGGGTCGGTGCCGTTGTCGCCTGCCAGCACGTTCGGGTCGCGCATGAAGATCGGGTTGCCGTCGGAGACCTGGCCCACGAAGTAGAAGCGCGAGCCGAGCGAGCCGCCGACCTGGACCTGCAGGTCGTTGAAGCGGTTGAAGGCGGTCGAGACGAGCCCGTAGCTCTCGAGCCGCCGGAACGGCTGGCGCTCGAGCTTGGGCGCCTTGCCCGCGAGCGCGTAGAGGGACGTGCCCGGCAGCGGCTCGAGCGAGCCGCGCTTCGTGCCGAAGACGACCCAGGCCTCCTCGACGTTCACCGTCTGGTCGCCGCTCGTGGGGTTGCGGTCGTAGAGATCGATGAAGCCGACCTTCAGGTGGGCGGCGATCCCGCGCGGCAGCTCGACGTCGAGGTGGAGGAGGGCCTTGCTCACCTCGAGCGAGCTGCCGGGCGCGACGGTCTGCAGGGCGACGTCCGGCTGGCCCTGGGGGACGAAGTCTGCCGGGAAGGGAAAGGCGAGGCGGAAGCGGTCGTCCTGCGACCAGCGTCCGTGCGCCTTGATCTCGCCCGAGAGGTGCAGCTTCACCCCGCCGCCGGCGTGATCGTGGCCGTCCGTCGGCCCCGGCTGAGATCCGCCCGCCGGCTCCTGCGCCGCCGCGGCACGTCCCAGGCACAACAACAGGCACAGCCCGATCGAGGCTCGGGTCATCTGGCATGCTCCTCGCGTGAAATGGCTCTGGCGGATGCTAGCATCGGGCCAGGGGCCCCGCGGCACGGACATCCGGAAGGGGTGTCGGCCGGGCGCCTTCGGGGGCAGGAGGAGGCGAGATGGGCCGGGTATTCGAGGACAACGCCGCGTCGATCGGGCGCACGCCGCTCGTGCGCATCAACAACCTCACGAAGGGCGCGGGCGCGACCGTGCTGGCGAAGATCGAGGGGCGTAACCCCGCGTACTCGGTGAAGTGCCGGATCGGCGCGGCCATGGTCTGGGACGCCGAGAAGCGCGGCGCGCTGGTGCCGGGCAAGGCGATCCTCGAGGCGACCAGCGGCAATACCGGCATCGCGCTCGCGTTCGCAGCCGCGGCGCGCGGCTACGAGTGCGTGCTCGTGATGCCCGACACGATGAGCATGGAGCGGCGCAAGGTGCTGGTGGCGCTCGGCGCCACCCTAGTGCTCACCCCGGGTGCCGTCGGGATGAAGGGCGCGATCGCGAAGACCGAGGAGCTGGAAGCCGCGCGGCCGGGCCACTACGTCCAGATGCGCCAGTTCGAGAACCCGGCGAACCCGGCGATCCACGAGGCGACGACCGGCCCCGAGATCTGGGACGACACGGAGGGCAAGGTCGACGTGCTGGTCTGCGGCGTCGGCACCGGCGGCACGCTCACCGGGGTGAGCCGCCACCTCAAGAAGACGCGAGGCAGGGCGATCGAGAGCGTCGCGGTCGAGCCCGAGGCCTCGCCGCTGATCACGCAGTCCCGCGCCGGCCAGCCGCTCGCGCCGGCGGGCCACAAGATCCAGGGCATCGGGGCGAACTTCATTCCGAAGAACCTCGACCTCTCGCTGGTCGACCGCGTCGAGCGCGTGTCGAACGAGGAGGCGATCGCGCTGGCGCGCCGGCTCGCGCGCGAGGAGGGGATCCTGTGCGGCATCTCGTGCGGGGCCGCGATGGCCGCGGCGCTGCGGCTCGCCTTCGACCCGGCGTACGAGGGCAGGACGATCGTGACCGTGCTGCCGGACCTCGCCGAGCGCTACCTCAGCGGCCCGCTCTTCGAGGGCCTCTTCGGCGAGGTCGAGGCGCTGCAGGCGTCGCCGGTCCGGCCATGAGCACGTCCGAGGCGTCGAGCCTGGAGCGGCTCGTCGACGGGATGGTGCGCAGCTACCGACGCGACCCGCGCGGCCAGCACGTCAACCGCCGCTTCCTGCCGTCCCGCGACGAGATCCTGGAGATCCTGCGTCTCCTGCTCGAGCTGTTCTACCCCGGCTACTTCGGCCGCCAGGACCTGACCGACGAGAACCTCGAGTACCACGTGGGCACGCTGCTCTCGACCGTGCGGGAGAAGGTGCAGCGCCAGGTCGAGACCTGCCTGTGCTTCGCGACCGAGTCGACGGGCGCGCCCCACGGCGCCTGCGGGGACGAGGCCCGCCGGGTGACGATCGCCTTCCTCGAACGCCTCCCGGCGATCCGCGAGGCGCTGATCGAGGACGTTCAGGCCGCCTACGACGGCGACCCGGCTGCGGCGAGCCTCGACGAGGTGATCCTCGCCTACCCGGGCCTGCTGGCGGTGACCGTCCACCGCGTGGCCCACGAGCTGCACGCGATGGGCGTGCCGCTGATGCCGCGCATCATGAGCGAGTGGGCCCACTCCAGGAGCGGCGCCGACATCCACCCCGGCGCCCGCGTCGGGAGCAGCTTCTTCATCGACCACGCCACCGGCGTCGTCGTCGGCGAGACGACGACGATCGGCTCGGGCGTGAAGCTCTACCAGGGCGTGACGCTCGGCGCGCTGTCGATCCCGAAGGACGCGCGGGGCCGCGTGATCCGCGACACCAGGCGCCACCCGACGGTCGAGGACAACGTGACCGTGTACGCGAACGCGACCGTGCTCGGCGGCGAGACGGTCGTCGGCGCCGAGAGCATCGTGGGCGGCTCGGTGTTCGTGACGACGAGCGTGCCGGCGGGCTCGCGGGTCGCTCTGCGTCCGCCGGAGATGACGGTGCGCTCGAAGGCGGACGCCGGCGACTTCGTGATCTGACGCCTCCGTCGTCATTTGCCCGCACAAATGACGCCAGGGGCGGCGGTGTCCGTCCCCTACCGCTCTCTCGCCGGCTGAAGCGTGAACGCCTCCTCCCGGACGCTGCCGTCCTTCGACTCGATGGCCACGGCCCCCTGGAGCGAACCGTCCGCGCCCCGGCCGTACGTGAGCCCATCGAACCACAGCGTGTCCTTGTCGAACCGCACGAGGGGGAACCTCACCAGCGCGTCCTTCTCCTCCCAGCCCTCGAGGCCGGGGCCGAAGTGCTTCAGGCGGAGGGACACGCTGCCCTCCTCCTCGACGGCGGTCATGATCTCGTAGAAGACGACCTTGTCCTGCCGGTAAAGCCGGAAGACACCGACCATCGCCCCGCCGGCCGGCGGGAGCCACACCTCCTCGCCGACGCCGCCGAGGAACGCGCCTCGCCAGTGTCCGACGAGCAGCCGCAGGTCCTGCAGCGTGGCCCGCGGTCGCGGGCTGGACTTGTCGAGCCGCAGGACCTTCGGCGTCGCCGGGCCCTGCGCCGCGAGCACGCTGGTCGTGCACAGGACGACGAGCCAAAGGAACACGCGTGCGGCGGTCGCTTGTCTCATGCTCTTCCTCCGTCGAAGGGTGGCTG
>JBGASI010000192.1:0-8087 GCA_044229815.1 Vicinamibacteria bacterium
GGGGGGGGGGGGGGCGGCCCCCCGCGGCCTGGGCGAGCGCTGCGTGTTCGCCGGCAAGCGCCCGCCGGCGGAGCTGCCCGCCTTCCTTGCGCTCGCGGACGTGCTCGCCTCGCCGCGGGCGAAGGGCGAGAACACCCCGTTCAAGATCTACACCTACCTCGCCTCCGGAAAGCCGATCGTGGCCACCCGGATCGCGACGCACACGCAGTTGCTCGACGACACGACGGCGTTCCTGGTCGAGCCCACGCCGGCGGCCTTCGGCGCCGGCCTGCGCGAGGCGCTCGCGCGCAGGGGCGAGGCGCTCGAGCGCGCCGGGCGCGGCTATGCCCTCGTGCAGCGCGAGTACGGGATCGAGCGCTACCGCGAGAAGATCGCCCGCGCCTATGCCGAGGTCGAACGGCTCGTCGGTCTCCGCTACGCCTGAGGGGCGAGGCGGGGTCCCTCACTCTCGAGCGTCGCGGTGCGGTTCGATCGACGCCAGCGTGACCAGGCCCGCGTCGGCTGCGGCCTCGAGGCCGGCCTCGATGGCGTCCAGGGTGACCTGTGAGCCGTCGGCCAGCGACACGATGCTACAGGCGCGGTTGCGTCCGCTCGACTTCGACTGGTAGAGAGCCAGGTCCGCCAGGTGCAGGTGACGCTTCCAGTCGCGCGCCAGCGGCTCGTCGCGCAGCAACGGAAACGGGCAGGCCCCGAGCGAGACGGTCAGCGCCAGAGGCTGGCCCTCCACCTCGAACGGCCGCCCCCCGACGGCCTCGAGAATGCGCCGGCACAGCTGGGACGTGCCGCGGGCCGACCACTGCGGCAGCAGCAGCAGGAACTCCTCGCCGCCCCAGCGGAACAGGCGGTCGCCGTCGCGCGTGAGGGCGATGAGCCGGCGTGCGAACTCGACGAGCACGGCGTCGCCCGCGGAGTGCCCCCAGGTGTCGTTGACACGCTTGAAGTGGTCGATGTCGGCCAGCACGAAGCCCATCGGCGGCGAGTCGGCGAGCGAAGGCGGATCGCCTGTGCCGCGCTCGAGAAACAGCTGCAGCGAGCGGCGGTTCAGGCTGCCGGTCAGCGGGTCGTGGTTCGACTCGAAGGCGAGCGCCGTGTTGGTCTGCGCCAGCGTCCGGTTGGCACGCCGCACGCGCCAGTAGGCCTGCAGCAGCACCAGCGCGACGAGCACCAGTATCGCGGCGAGCATGAAGACCGAGCGCTGCTGCAGCCGCCGCGTCTCCAGCGTCGCCGCCTGCAGCTCGTTGTCGCGCTTGAGCAGGGCGATCTCCTGCTCGCGCTGACGTGCGTCGAAGCGGCCCTGCATCTCGGCGTTGGCCCGCGCCTGAGCACGCTGGTAGAGCTTCTCGCCTTCCCGCACGCGGCGGCGCATCGCGTCGAGCGCATCGGGCATGCGCCCGGCCCGCGCGTACAGATCGGCGAGCCCCGGCAGGAAGTCGACCACGTACTCCAGCTCGTCCGCCACCTCGGCGTCCTCGACGCCCTGCTCGTACGTGCGGATGCCGTCGGCCAAGTCGCCGAGCTCCGCCAGTGACTGACCGAGGTTCGTGCGGGCGACGGCGATCATGGTGCGGTCGGCCAGCGACTCGGCCAGCTGCAGCCCGGCCCGGGCGTGCAGGGCGGCGGACTTCCAGTCCTTCTGCGCCATCGCGAGGTCGGCCAGGTTGACCCGCACCATGGCCTCGGCTCGCTTGATCTTCATGGCCTGGGCGATCGCCAGCGCGCGTTCCAGCTCGCGTCGCTGGCCGCGAAAGTCGCCCTTCTCGGAGAGGATGACGGCCAGGTTGATCGAACTGCCCGCCAGCGTCTGCTGGTCGTTCTCGCGTTCGGCCAGGCTGCGTGCCCGGTTGCAGTAGGCGAGCGCCTTGTCGAAGTCCCGCAGGCCCATGTTGACGTTGCACAGGGCGCCGACCAGGCGGGGCTCGCGGTCGTGCCGCTGCGTGCGGTCGGCGACCGCCAGCGCTTCGACCAGCAGCGCCAGCGCCGCGGCCTTTTCGCCGCTGCGGCTCATGGCGTCGGCGCTCGCCTGCAGCCAGTCGATCTCGAGCGCGTCGCCACGCAGGGCATCGCGACGGCCGAGGATCTGGCGCGCCAGCGCCGCCGCCTCCGGGATGCGCGACTGGCGCAGACGCACGCGCAACAGCCCCAGATCCGAACGGCTGAGGGCCCGCGCGTCGCCGGCGCGCTGCGGGTCCGCCTGCAGGGCCAGCGCGAGCGTCTCGGCCGGACCGGTTTGCGCGAGGTCGAGCAGCGTCTCGATCTCGAGCAGGCGCGCGGTGTCCCGCAGTTCCAGCGGGGCGCGGTCGAGTGCGGGTGCGAGCGCGCGCAGCTGTCCCAGGATCTCGCTGGGGGGATGGCCGTGGTCCCGCGCCAGCGCGGTGACCCGTCCCGCCAGGTCCCGGTCCGCGGGCACGGCGGGTGCCGCTGCCAGCGTCATAGAGTGCAGCCCGGCGATGCAGGTGGCCACGATGCTGCAGCCGAGTCGGCGCAGCCTCGGCGAAGCGACCTTCGCAGGGCGACCAGCTCGTGGCGTCGCGGGGCGGGGATGCACGGCCGGGTTGGAGAGCCGTCCGATCATGGCCGTGTCGTTCCTCGCCCCGGGGCGAGGCGCCGAGCATACCGCAGAGGGCCGGCGCCTAGGCGCCGCACCAGCGCTGCGCGAGGGCGCGCGCCTGGGTGCGGATCTCGGGGACGGCGATCGTCTCCCAGAGCACCCCGCGCAGGAGCGGGCCGAGGGCGTGGACGAGTCGCGACGGGGCGCCCGCGGCGTCGCGGAGGGCGCCGGCAGGCGTCGCGTCGAGCCCCAGGCGCAGCGGGTCGGCGCGCACGAGGCCGTCGGCGAGCAACTGGCGCAGCAGCGGCGAGTCGGCGCGGCCCGGGTCGGGTTCGGGGCCGGTCGCGTTGACGATCCATGCCACGTGCAGCTGGAGTGAGCCGGGCGCGTGCCGCGGCTCGAGGCGGACGTCGAAGCCATCGCCCCGCGGGACGGCCTCGTGAACGCGCGCGGCCTGGATCTCGAGCACGCCTCGCGCGCGCAGATCTGCGATCTGGGCGGCGACCGCGGGCGGCATGCGGTGGCGCTGGACGTCCCAGAAGGCGCGCAGGTGGCGCAGGAAGCGGCGGCGGTCGGGTTCGTCCAGCCGCTGCCAGACCAAGGGCGTCAGTGGGCGCAGGGCGTCGACCACGGCCCGCCAGTCACCGGGGGCAGCGCCAGCCGGGCGCTTGGCGTGCGCCCAGCGCAGCCAGCCGCGCAACGTGGGCGTCCCGCGCGGGGTCGTGCGTACCGGCTGGACCGGCGCGCCGTGCGCGGTCGGCAGCAGGCCGTGGCGCGACACGGCGAGGATGCGCCCGCGATGGCCGCGGCCGCCGAGGACCACGGCGACGTCGACCATCGTCAGGCCCGTGCCGACGATCAGGACCGCCTCCGTGGGCGCGATGCCGTCGAGCGCCCCGAGCGCCCAGGGGTCCGCGACGAAGCGGGGGTGTCCCGCCAGCTCGGGCCGTGGCCCCCGGCCAGGGCGATGGCCCGTGGCGAGGGCCGCGCGGTCGGCGGTCACGTTGCGGCCGGAACGCAGGAGGATGCTCACCTCGTCGGGCCGAGGGACGAGCGCCACGGCCTCGTCGGTGAGGCGGTGGAACAGGACGCCTCGGTGGGCGTTGGCCACGGCGGCGGCCAGCGTCGCCTGAAGGTAGGTGCCGTAGGTGCGCCGGGGAGCGAAGCGCCCCGGCCCCGCCGGTTCGCCCGCGCGTTCGAGCCAGCGCAGGAAGTGACCGGGATCGTCGGCCAGCGCGCTCATGTTGCCCGCCGGCACGTTGAGCAGGTGCTCGGCGTGCGGCGTGCCGTAGGCGACGCCCCGGCCGACGCGATCGGGCTCGATCAGCGTGACCTCGAGCGGCTGGCGCGCCTGCGCGAGCAGCTGCACGGCGAGCAGGGTCCCGCTCGCCCCGCCGCCGACGATCGCGACGCGCCGTGCGGTCAAGCAGCGGGCCGCGGCGTCAGCCGATCCACAGGCCCTCGACCCGGACCTGCAGGCCGTTCGGCGTGCGGTTGAGGTAGTTGACGAGGCCGCTGTGGCGCCACTGCAGCATGCACATGCGGGGCTGGAAGAAGTAGCGCTCGCCGATCCGGATCTCGAGACGCGTCTCGGTGATCATCCCCTCGTAGGCCTCGGCGATGTAGTAGCCGATGTCCTTGAAGCCGTTCGCCCGCGGCCCGAGCGGGCCCGTGACGCACCAGACGATGACGCCCGTGCGGGGATCGACGTCCGTGACGATGCCGCAGTGGGTGATCGGACAGCCGCAGGACATGCCGAGCGGGCGACCGATCAGGGTGTCGCCGCGCTTGACGTCCATCTCGCGGGTCAGGATCGGGTTGTGCGGCAGGATCACCTCGCGCGGGCCGGGGTCTTCCGGGAAGTGCTCGAGGTAGAAGTCGAACTGCCGGCCGAGCGTGTCGTGCCACGCGGAGGCCCCGGAGGGCGCCGTGGCCGTGGCGGCGCCCGCGCCGCAGGGTCCGCAGGCGGCAGGGGCCGGGGCCTGCGAGTCGGGTCGGGCGACGCGGTCCGCGGAGAGGTGGATGCAGCGCTCGATCCACTCGGGCTGCGACTCGAGGCGCGTCGACAACTCGGCGCAGGTGCGCACGCCGCACAGGCCGCAGTTGAGGCCGGGAAGCTGGGGCGGGATCGCCGGGTTCGGGGTGGGGGCCGTGGTCATCGTTGTCTCCTTGGGCTCAGGCGGTGGCGAACGGGCGGCTCGTGACCGGCCGCAGGCTCGCGACGGTCTTCGGGAACACGGCCAGGAAGCGGTCGACCTCGGCCTCGGTGTTGAAGCGGCCGAGGGTCAGGCGCAGCGAACCGCGGGCGCGGATCGGGTCGAGGCCCATCGCGACCAGCACGTGGGAAGGCTGGCTCGCGTGGCTGGCGCTGCAGGCGCTGCCGGTCGAGACGGCGAAGCCCGCCTCGTCGAGCGCCAGCAGCATCTTGATCGTCTCGCCCTCCTGGCCGTCGAGGGTCAGGCACAGGTGGCCCGGGAGGCGGCGGAACGGGTGACCGAGCAGGCGGGCGTTGGGCACGGTCGAGGCGAGGCCGTCGAGCAGGCGGCCGCGCAGGTGGACGAGCCGCGCGGCCTCCTCGGCGCGCGTCGCAGTCGCGAGGGCCGCGGCCCGGCCGAAGCCCACGAGCCCAGCCACGTTCTCCGTGGCCGAGCGCAGGCCCCGCTCCTGCCCACCGCCGTGGACGAGCGGTGCGAGCGAGACGCCCCTGCGCACGAAGAGGGCGCCCACGCCCTTCGGCCCGTGCAGCTTGTGGGCGGAGAGCGAGAGCAGGTCGATCGCGTCGGCACGGACGTCGAGCGGCATCTTGCCGGCGGCCTGCACGGCGTCGGTGTGGAAGAGGACTCCGCGCTCGCGGCACAGCCGCCCGAGCGCCGCCACCGGTTGCAGCGTGCCGACCACGTTGTTGGCGGCCATCACCGAGACGAGCCGCGTGTCGGGACGAAGCGCGGCGGCGACGTCGTCGGGAGAGAGGATACCGTCCGGGCCGGGGCGCACCAGCGTGAAGGAGGCGCCTCGGCCCTCGAGGTAGCGCAGCGTCTCGAGCACCGCGGGGTGCTCGAGCGCGCTCGCCACGAAGTGGCGCCGGTGCGCGTCCTTCTCGAACGCGCCCACGAGGGCGAGGTTGTCGGCCTCGGTCCCGCTGGCGGTGAAGACGATCTCCGCCGGCTCGGCGCCGACGAGGCCGGCCACCTCGGCGCGCGCGGCCTCGACGGCCGCGCGCGTGGCGCGTCCCTCCTCGTGCAGGCTCGAGGGGTTTCCGAACGCGTCCTCGAGGAACGGCTGCATCGCCCGCCGCACCTCGGGGTCGAGCGGGGTCGTCGCGGAGTTGTCGAAGTAGACGCGCACCGTTCACTCGCCCCGGTAGAAGACCTGGTTCTCGAGCGAGCGCACGACGCCGAAGTGCGACTGCCAGCCGATCTCCTTCTTGCCGACGCAGATCGTGCAGGTGCCCACGGGGGGGTTGCCGCGCAGCAGCAAACCCTGCGGCCGGCCGGAAGCGTCGAAGGGCACCTCCTCGACGGCCATCGTCTGGTCGAAGAGCGGGTCGATTCCGATCCCGTGGAGCGCGTTCACCTCGCGGATGCGCACCGAAGGGGCCACGTCCTGGATCCGGGCGCGGAACACCTCGCGCTCGGCCTGCGAGACACGGTCGATCTTCGTCACGACCGCGACGTCCGCCAGCGAGAGCATGGGGCCGACCTTGAGCGGCAGGTTGATCCCGCTCGTGGCCTCGAGCACGACGACACCGAGGCCGCCGTTGACGTAGGGCGAGCAGCGCAGGCACAGGCCCGCCGTCTCGACGAAGAGCGTGTCGGCGCCCTGCTTGCCGGCCCAGTCGATCGCGTCGCCGAGCACCATGACGCTGCAGTGGTCGGGGCACAACTCGCCCGAGTAGACCTTGCGCGTGGGCACGCCGAACTCGCGGGCGATCTCGACGTCCTCCTCCGCGAACTGCACGTCGATCTTCAGGAAGGCCGGGTGGCCGCCGGCCTGCTTCACCTTGCGCAGAACGTGGCGGATGACCGAGGTCTTCCCGGTCGTGGCGGGGCCGGCATAGATGGAGAGCCTCATGCCCAGGCCTCCAGCTCCGTGCCGAGCACGCGCTCGCCGTGGCGGATCTTCTCGCGCAGGCGCGCGAGGGCGTCGTCGAGGCGCGAGACGACGCCGGCGCAGCGGCGCTCGGCCTCGTCGGTGTGCACGAGCGAGCTGATCGCTCCCTGGCGCATCACGATCCGGTAGTCGGAGAGCAGGGTGATGCGCGGGTCGTGGGTGACGAAGATGAAGATCTTGCGGTGCTCGCGCAGCAGCTCGAGCGCTCGGGTGCGGTTGATGCCCGCGTTCTCCACCTCGTCGAGCAGCACGATCGGGGTGTCGCAGACGAGCGTGGCGTCGGCGATCAGCAGTGCCCGGGTCTGGCCGCCGGAGAGCTCGGTCATCCTGTTGTCCGGGTCGATCGGTTCACCGGTGAGCTGGTTGGCGAAGTCCATCGTGCGCTCGAGCACCTCCGCCGCGCGCGACTTCTCGGTGCCGCGGATCCGCAGGTGGGTCTCGATGAACTGGCGCACCGGCAGGTCGGAGAGGAAGGTGGTGTGCTGCGTGATCAGCGCGATCGGGTTGCGCGCCGGGTCGTCGCGGAAGTGGGCGGGGGCCGGGGCGCCGTCGATCAGCACTCCGCGGCCGGACGGTGTGTTGCGGTTCGCGAACAGCTCGAGGTCGTTGATCAGCGTCGTCTTGCCGGAGCCGGTGGGGCCCACGATGCTGACGACGTCGCCCATGCGCAGCTCGACGCGCTCGACGCCGTCGGGCTCGCCCGAGCGGCCGTGGCCGCCCAGGATGGTGATGGTCTCGATCATGAATGCTCCTGGAGAGGGCCCGTCCCGGGATCTCCCGGATCAGGGCGGCGGGGCGGGTGTCTCGAACAGCGCGGTTCCATTAGATGACTAACAACGTCGGGATTGTCGTCTAAGCGACTGCGGCTGTCAAGCGCATTCCGGCGGAGTGCGCCCCGGGCTAGGGGCGAACGCGGCGGGCGCTGCCCGTGGCGGGGTCGAAGACGAGGAAGCTGTCGAGGGGACCCGCGTAGAGGTGCAGGCTGAGGGCGCGGCCGAGCCGCGGGCCGACGCGGTGGATGGCCTCCGGGGCCGCCGCCTCGGCGACAGCGGAGCCGGCGGGCACGACCAGGCGGCCGGCCGCCGCGAGCGGCACGAGACCGGGCTCGGACGGCTCCTCGCAGCGGATCTCCCGCAGGTCGGACGGTCCGCCCAGCCGGTCGTACTCCTGCACCGTGAGCTCCCCCTCGACGACGGTGATCCAGCCGGACTGGCCATCGTGGTCGTGCACCGGTGTCGCCTGCCCCTCGTCCCAGCACATCAGGATCAGCTCGAAGGCGTCGCAGCGGAACAGCCGCTGACGCGCGTAGCGGAGCGGGTCGTAGCGCACGAAGGGGCGCAGGGACTCGAGGCGGGGCCGCCAGGAGGCGAGCAGCTCCTCGACGACGTCGGCGCGGGTCGTCCCACCGATGGCGTCCTGCAGGCGGTCC
>JBGASI010000193.1:0-8012 GCA_044229815.1 Vicinamibacteria bacterium
TACACGATGGAGGACCTCGAGCGGGCCACGCACACGAACGAGCTGCCGCGGCGCGACACGATCACGCTCAACCTCGACTGGCGGCAGACGGGCGTCGGCGGCGACGACGGCTGGGGGGCGCGGCCGCACGCCGAGTACACGCTCGACGCGCGGCCGTACGAGTACCGCTTCCGGCTGCGCCCCTACGCGCCGTCGCAGGGGGCGCTCGACGAGGTCGCGCGGCGCCGGCCGGAGTAGCGGGCCGGCGCCGGGCAAGGGCGCTGCGGCTCAGCCGATCGGCCGGATCTTGAGGTTGCGGAACCAGAACACGCTGCCGTGGTCCTGCAGGGCGAGGCGGCCCGTCTTGAACTTGCCGTAGTCCGGGGCTTCCTTCCACTTGCCGGCGTCGCGCAGCTTGTTCCACTCGGGCGTCCAGCGCTCGAACGCGACCACCTTCTTCCCGTTCAGCCAGTGCTCCACGTGCGCCCCGTTCACGACGATGCGCGTGGCGTTCCACTCGCCCACCGGCCGCAGCTGCTTCTGCGTGACGTCGGCGACGTGCATCGCGTAGTTGGCGCCCGCCTTCTGCCACTCCTCCAGCTTCTGCGGGAAGCCGACGTCGTCGATCAGCTGGTACTCCGGGCCGGTCATCCAGGCGGCCTTGTACTTCGCGTCCTCGACGACGCCGTACATGACGCCGCTGTTGCCGCCCTTCGTGGCCTTCCAGTCGAAGCTCAGCTCGAAGTTCGTGTAGTTGGCGTCCGTGACGAGGTCGCCACGCAGGTCGCTGCCGTAGTTGCCCTCGGTCCCGGACGTCTTCAGCGAGCAGTCGTCGATCGCCCAGGCGGCGATCGGCAGCTTGTTGTAGCCGTGCCAGCCGGCCGTGCTCTTGCCGTCGAAGAGCAGCTGCCAGCCGGCGGCCTTCTCGGCCGGCGTCAGCAGGTTCAGCGACGCGCAGTCCGAGGCCTCCGCTCCGGCCGGGGCCCACGCGAGAAGCGCCGCGAGCGCGCCTGCAGCCAACGACGTGGCGGGTATCTTCTTCATCTCGATGCCTCCGGGGGCGCGGACCGCCATGGCGGACGCGCCGGTCGGCATTCTCCGTCCGAATCGGCCGCGCCGCGAGCGGCGGCTAGGCGAAGCCGGCCGGCAGCGGCGGGCGCTCGCCCGGCGCGCCGCCCAGCTCGGCGGTGCCCTCGCTGCGCCAGTACAGCACGCAGGCGCCCTGGCAGAAGGCCGCCTCGGCGCAACCGGCGCAGGAGGCCGGCATCATCTGCTTGGCACGGAAGAAGCGCGCCGCGCGCGACTGCCACACCTCGGCGAACGGCTGGCGCAGCAGGTTGCCGAGCGTCTCGCGGTGGCCGAAGCTCGAGCACGGCATCACGTCGCCTTTCGGGTTGACGTGCAGCAGGCCGTCGGCCGCCGCGCAGCCCCGGTTGCCGAGGCCCTCGGCCACGGTGTTGAAGAGGCACAGCGGCAGCGGCGAGTACCAGATGAGCTGGAGGCCGCGGGCCTCGGCCCTCGCCCGGGCGCGCTGCACCAGCGCGCCGGCCTCCGAGTAGCGCACGGTGAGCGAGGCGTCGCCGCCGGCCGTGCCGCACGGGATCACCAGGTTCATCGTCAGCCGCTCGAGCCCGCGCGCGGCGGCGAGGTCGACGATCGACTCGACGCGCTCGGCGTTGCGGCGGCTGAGCGTCGTGTTGGTGTGGACGCGGATCCCCCGCTCGCGCAGCCGCTCGAGGCCGGACCACAGGCGGTCGAACGCCCCCGGCTTGCCGACGAGCGCATCGTGCAGCGCCGGCGTGTCCGACTCGAGCGAGAGCTGCGCCGAGTCGAGGCCCGCCTCGGCCAGCGCGCCGACGAGCGCCGCGTCGAGCCGCTGGCCGTTGGAGATCAGGTTGACCTTGAGGCCGAGGCCCTTCGCGTGGCGGACGAAGCGCGGCAGGCCGGGCCGCAGTGTCGGCTCGCCGCCGGTGAAGCTGACGCTCGGGCAGCGCGCGTCGTGGCGGACGATCTCCAGGACGCGGCAGACCTCCTCGTCGCTCATCACCCGCTCTTCGCTCCAGCCCTCGGGCAGCCCCGCGGTGCCGCAGCCGGCGTAGCAGAAGCCGCAGGTCAGGTTGCAGCGGTAGGTGAGCGCGATCTCGGACAGCACGGGGTAGCTGCAGTAGTCGGCGCTGAACGGCTCGACGCTCACCGCGCGCCGGCCCTCGCCCTCGCCGAGCCGGCCCTCCAGCCACGCCTTGAGGTCGGTGAAGAAGGCGTGCAGCTCGCTCCGGCAGCGCGGCGTGTCGCCCTCGCGCGCGAGGACCTCCGCGATCCCGAGCCCCTCGTGCAGCAGCGCCTGCAGCACGCGCACGGCCGTCCCGTTCAGCTTGATCGGCGTGTTCGGCACGAGGATCAGCAGCTCGTCCTCGGGTCGCACCAGCAGGTGCGGCCGCGCGCTCGCGACGAGCGTGTCGACCCAGCGCAGGTCGATCGGGTGGGGCTGGCCCGGCGAGACCTGCACGAGCAGCGGTCCCGCCGCCGCCGCCGCGCGGGCCGGCCTCGGCGCGCGCGAGGCGAACGCGCGGCGCAGGGAAGCGATCAACCCGACCGCCGCCTGTTGTCCTGCCACGCCGCGCGCCCCTGGGCGAGCGCGGTCGTCACCAGACCCTGGACATGGTGGGGCTCGGTGTGCCAGCCGCCCGACTTGTCGGCGTGCTGCCGCACCACGAGGTACTTGACGCCGTCCCCGGTGCCCTTCTCGAACACCGTGTCGACGTTGTTCACGAGGCGCCGGCCGGGCCCGGAGGGGAACACGAACTCCCCCTTCCCGAGCACGACCGCGTAGAGGTACGGGTAGTCCGTCCCCTGCACGTTGTTCAGCGCGACCTGCAGCTGCACGCCGAGGAAGCCCGAGCCGTCTTCGGCCGCCGGCCTGAGCATGAGCCGCGCGTCGACGGGGTACTGGCCGCGGCGACCCTCGCGCAGCGCGAGCGTCGGCACCACGTCGAAGTCCGAGCCGATCAGCGGCTCGACGGCCTGGCGCGCGACGGCCAGGGCCACGCCCTTCCTGCGCAGCTCGCTCGGGTTCCAGGTGGTGCGGATGCCGTTGAGCCACAGCGGCGTGAACAGGGCCAGTGCGGCCACGGTCGCCCGGAACGCGCCGCCGGCGCCGAGTATGCCGGCGGCGACGAAGGCCCCCGCCCCGATCGCCCCGAGCAGGGCGACGAGGGTCAGGCAGCCGCTGCGGTTCGAGACGTCCCACGGGGTCGTGTCCCAGCGCTCGCCGTTTCGCTCGAGCTCGAGGACGCGCTCGAGCCAGTCGTCCTCGACCGGGGCCCACACGTCCTCGTGCTTCGGCGTCGCGCCGCCGGGCGCGATCGACTGGGAGCGCACCCACAGCACGAGGTGGCCCGCGAGGACGAGCAGCAGGCCGAGCGGCGCGACGAGGACGGGCGCCAGGCTCCAGAAGACGAGGCCGGTCGCGAACAGGCACGCCGCGGCGGCGAACCGGGGCCAGAAGCCGCCGACGGGCAGCAGGAAACGGAGGGAGGACTCTTCCGCGGAGGTGGGCCAGGGGGCGCTCAATGCGAGCCTCCCGAGACGCAGGCCGAGTGACACGCGCTGTGACAGGCCGAGTGACACGCGCTGTGGCAGGCGGAGTGGCAGGCGCTGTGACAGGCGGAGTGGCACGCCGAGTGGCACGCGCTGTGGCAGGCCGAGTGCTCGTAGGCCGCCACGAGGTCCCCGGCGCCGTAGGCGGCCATGGACGCACGGGCGGGCTCCGGGCCCAGCGCCGCGAGCGGCACGGCGCCGCCGGCGAACGAGGCCGTGGCGCCACCGCCGCCGAATCCGCCGCCGCCGCCCTGGAACGGGGCCGGCGTCTCGCTGCGCCATACGGCCGGCCCCGACGAGTGGTGCTGGCTCACCCACCAGGGGTAGTAGCTCGGGGTCGTCGCCGCGGACGGCTCGTCGAAGCGCTGACCCTCGACCGCGGCCACGTCGGGGAACAGCTCGGCGAAGAGGTGCTGGTAGTGCGCGCGCGTGGCGTCGAGGTCGGCGTCCCAGGCCTTGCGCTGCACCGTGCCGACGAGCAGCTCGCCGAGCTTTTCCACGAGGTCCGCCGGGGCCGGGCGCTGGATCTCCACGAGGGCCTTCCAGACGAAGGCCTGGTACGGGTCGTCCTCGGGCGCGGCGCCGAACCGCGTCAGCAGCAGCTTGCCGTCCTTCATCTCCCGGCGCAGGCGCCCGCCGGCCGCGAGGGCGTCGAGCACCATCGCCAGCACGATCTGGAACGGGAGGCCGAGCAGCGCGAGCGCCTCGATCGGCAGCAGCTCCGCGACCTTGCCCGGCTTGCGGAAGCTGGACACGCGCAGCCGCGGCGGTTCCCAGTCGTCGCGTTCCCACAGCACGTCGGGCGCCGTGGCGGTCGCCCGCGCGAGGCCCTTGAGCTTGCGGCTCGCCAGGAGCAGAGCGACGGCACCGAGCGCGAGCAGCCCCGGCAGCAGCGTCGTGAGCCGCCGCCGAGCCGCCTCGCGGGCGTCTCTCTGCCGCTGCGCCTCGGCCTCCGCCGCTTCCCGCTGCCGCTGCGCCAGGGCCGCCATCCGCTCGGCCTGCAGGCGCTCGGCGGCCAGGGCCACGCCCGGCAAGCGGTCGACCGGCAGGTAGAGCTGCACGCGGTGCGCCCCGCGAGCCGACACCGCGTCCTCGTGGAAGCGCACCCAGAGGGCCGGCGGGTCGCCAACCCCGCGGTAGCTGATCTTGTACTGCTCGTTGACCCACTTCTCGGTGCGCAGGCCGAGCGCGCTCGCCTCGTCGAGCGTGAGGTCGCCCGCGCGCGGGGCCGGCACCGAGGGGAAGCGGATCGCCAGCGTGTGGTGCTCCAGGCCCTCGTCCCACTGCACCGGCGACCAGTTGACGACGACGAGCGGCTGGCCGTCCGGACCGCGCGTCGGCGCCACCAGGCCCGCGGCGGCCAGGTCGGCGGTGTAGGAGAACGTGTAGGTGGCCTCGCCCGGTCCCCACGCCTGGCCCCCGGCGAGCACGACGTCCCAGCGGTTCGCGTCCACCGGGCTGATGGACACAGGCGCCTGCTTCCCGCCGGGCAGCTCGGCCGTTCCACCGGTGAACGTGGGCGGCGCCGTCTCTCCCTGGAAGTAGAAGCCGTGCATCGTGCCGGTGGTGCGCCAGCGGGCCTGGTAGGTCACCTGCGCGCGGCCGGCGTCGTCGAGGACGACGTTCACCTCGACCCAGCGCAGCCGGCCCTGCGCGAGGAGCGTGCCCGTGCCGGCGAGCGAGAGCGCGAGCGCCGCAAGCGTCGTGAAGAGGGCCCGGCGCACCCCGACCCCTCTCGTTTGTCCCTGACGCCCCATCGGCGGCCCCCCGGGTCGAACCGACCCCGTGGCGATTCTAGCCTCGCGCCCCGCGTCGTCGACCCGGCCGTTTGCATCAGGCGGGCGTCCGCACGGCGGGCGGGTGCTAATCTCTCTGCCACCTCCAAGGAGCTGCCCCATGCGCCGAACGTTACCTGTCGCCGCCATGCTGCTCGCCCTGGCCCTCCCGGCCGCAGCGGCGACGCCTCCCGGCGAGCGCGTGCTGCGCACGAGCGAGTACAAGGCGCTGCAGAGGCGCGTGGCGAGCGGCTGGAACACCTGGAACACGATGAGCGTGCTGAGCCACGTGCACCTGCCGGACGGCTTCGCGGTCAGCCTCGGCCTCAAGAACTCCGGCACCGGCCCGCCCTACCAGCGCGACTTCTTCCAGGCGAACGAGACGCTGAAGCGGCACGAGAAGATCCGGCTCGGCCCCCACGCCGACGACGGCAGCTACAGCGAGCTGACGCTCGGCTGGGACAGCGGCTGGCACGAGAACGCTGGCAACGTCTTCAAGGTCCAGTCCGCCACCGACGGCGACGACGTGGTGATCCTGGTGACGGTCGAGAAGCGCGACACGCTGCGGCCGGCCCACCTCTACGTCGAGGCGGGCTTCTTGTGGAACCGGCCCGGCTCCGTCAGCCGCTCCGGCGACGTGCTGCGGGGAGAGGCGGGCGGCCGCGTGTTCGAGGTGCGCCAGACGGCCCGGGATCTCGCCGACCCGTTCGGCACGGTCAACACGCCGTACCTCTCGGCCGACCTCGACGGGACGATCGCGGTGTACACCGGCGCGCGGCGGACGCTCGAGCAGGCGCGGGCGGTCGTCGAGAAGCGACGCGCCGAGCACGCGGCGCGCCAGGCCGCCTGGGGCGCGAACGCCGAGCTGTTCGGGGCGATGCAGACGATCCTGGCCTGGAACCTCGTCTACGACCCCGAGAACGACCGCGCGATCTCCCCGGTCAGCCGCCTGTGGAACGCCAACTGGGGCGGCTACGTGCTCTTCGACTGGGACACCTACTTCGCCGCGTTCATGTACTCGCTCTACGACGAGGACCTCGCCTACGCGAACGCCGTCGAGGTCACGAAGGGCTGGACGCGCCGCGGCTTCGTGCCGAACTTCGCGTCGGCCTACCACCTGAAGAGCGAGGACCGCTCGCAACCACCGGTCGGCAGCCTGGTGGCGCTCGAGATCTACAAGCGCCACCGCAAGGGCTGGTTCCTCGAGGAGGTCTACGAGGAGCTGCTGAGCTGGAACCGCTGGTGGCCGGGCGCGCGCGGCTGCGGGCAGGGCGCCCTGTGCTGGGGCTCGGACGACGTGACGCAGACGCTCGACGGCTCGACCCACTCCTGGCAGTCGGCGCTCTACGAGTCCGGCCTCGACAACTCGCCGATGTACGACGGCGTGCCGTTCGACGGCGCGACGAGCCGGCTGCCGCTGGCCGACGTCGGCCTGACGTCGCTCTACGTGGCCGACTGCAACGCGCTCGCCGAGATCGCGACGCTGCTCGGCCACACGGCCGACGCCGGGGAGCTGAACGAGCGCGGGGCCCGCTACGCGCAGGCCGTGCGCGGCCTGTGGCACGAGACGAAGGGCATCTACCTCAACCGGCGCAGCGACACCGGCGAGGCGAGCCCGAAGCTGTCGCCGACGAACTTCTACCCGCTGATCGCGAAGGTCGCGACACCGGAGCAGGCCCGGCGCATGGCGAAGGAGCACTACTGGAACCCGGCGGAGTTCCACGGCGAGTGGGTGCTGCCGTCGATCGCGCGCGACGTGCGCGGCTTCGACGACCAGGACTACTGGCGCGGGCGGATCTGGGGGCCGATGAACTTCCTCGTCTACCTCGGCCTGCGCAACTACGACGTCGCCGACGCGCGCGCCGACCTGGTGCGCCGCTCGCACGCGCTGCTGATGAAGTCGTGGCGCTCCGACGGCGCGATCTACGAGAACTACAACGCGAAGACCGGCGCCGGCAACGACGTCACCAGCTCCGACGCCTATTACCACTGGGGCGCGCTGCTGGGCGTGCTCTCCTTGCTCGAGCAGGGAAAGTGAGCGCCGAGGAGCCGCTCGTCGTCCTGCACGACGACGCCGACGTGGTGGCGGTCGCGAAGCCGCCCGGCGTGCCGGTGATCCCGGCCCGCGAGGGCAACGCCCGCGACTGCGTCCACCGGCGGCTGGAACGGCAGCTCGGCCGGCGGCTGTGGATCGTCCACCGCATCGACCGCGACGCCTCCGGCGTCGTGCTGTTCGCGTGCAACGCCGAGGCGCACCGCGCGCTGAGCCTCGCCTTCGAGCGCCGGGAAGTGCACAAGGGCTACCTGGCCTTCGTCGCCGGGCGGCTGCGGCCACCCGCCGGCCGGATCGACCGGGCCCTGCACTCGGCGCGCAAGGGCAAGACACGCCCGGCCCTCGCCGGCGAGGCCGGCGGCCTGGCCGCGGTCACCGACTACGCGACCGAGCATGTCTTCACGCTCGGCGAAGGCGCGGGCGAGGTCGTCTCGCTCGTCGAGGCGCGGCCTCAACAGGGCCGGCACCACCAGATCCGCGTGCACCTGCGCTCGCTCGAGGCGCCGATCCTGTTCGACCCGCTCTACGGGCGAGGCCGCTCGCCCGCGGCGCTGGCGGCGGCCCCAGCCTCGCGCCTCGCGCTGCACGCGCGCGTCATCGACGTGCCC
>JBGASI010000194.1:0-12081 GCA_044229815.1 Vicinamibacteria bacterium
ACAACAGCGCGAGCGCGACGACGACCGTCAACCCGCCCGCCGTCTGGATCGGGACCCGGACCAAGACGGTCACCGCCGACGCGGGCGGGTTCTTCGTCGACGGCGCCGTCACCTACACCCTCACGCTCGCCAACACGGGCGGTGGGACCCAGGCCGACAACCCCGGCCACGAGCTCGTCGACGTGCTGCCCTCGACCCTCGCCCTCGTCTCCGTCAGCGCCACGACGGGCAGGGCCGTGGCCGACGCCGCCAGCAACACCGTCAGCTGGGACGGCAGCCTGCCCAGCGGCGGCTCGGTCACCGTCACGATCCACGCCACCGTCCAGCCCTGGGCCGCCCTGGGCACGAGCATCGCCAACCTGGGCATCGTCTCCTACGACCTCGACGGCGACGGCACCAACGAGGCCACGACGACGACGGACGACCTGGCTCTGCCCGGTGCAAACGACCCCACGAGCTTCCGGGTCGTCTCGCCCGCCATGGGCTTCTACACGCTGGCGCCCTGCCGCCTCGTCGACACGCGCGAGCCGCCCGGTAGCTTCGGTGGCCCGGCGCTCGCCGCGGGAGCCATTCGCGTCTTCCCTCTGGCCGGCCAGTGCGGCATCCCGCCCACCGCCCGGGCCGTCTCCGTGAACCTCACGGTCACGCAGCCGACGACGGGCGGCAACCTCCTGCTCTTCGCAGCCCGCACCGCCGCGCCCCTGGCTTCTTCGATCAACTTCGCGGCCGCCGAAACCCGCGCCGGCAACGCCGTCGCGCCCCTCAACGGTCTGGGCGAACTGGCCGTCCGCTGCTCGCAGCCCGCGGGAACGACCCACCTCGTGCTCGACGTGAACGGTTACTTCGAGTAGCGCCGGGAGACGCTACTCCGGCGCCTGCAGCCGCACCTTCACCTGCCGCCGGGCGCCGTCGCGCCAGACGGTGAGGGTGATCGTGTCGCCCGGCTTGAAGCTGCCGAGCCGGCCGAGCAGGTCGCTGCGGCTGGTCACGGGCTTGCCGTCGATCTCCTGGACGATGTCGCCGAGCACGATCCGGCCCTGGCGGTCGCGGACGGTGCCCTGCAGGCCGGCCTGCGCCGCGCCGGTGCCACGGTAGACCTCGCCGATCAGCGCGCCCTGGACGCCCGCGCGGCGGGTGATCGAGGCCCCGATCTGGTCGTCGACCAGGCCGACGCCGAGCACCGGACGAACCACGCGGCCGTGCGTGATCAGCTCGGGCACGATCCGGTTGATGGTGTCGACCGGGACCGCGAAGCCGATCCCCGCGCTCGCGCCCGAGGGGCTGTAGATGGCCGTGTTCACGCCGATCAGCCGGCCGGAGCTGTCGAGCAGCGGCCCGCCGGAGTTGCCGGGGTTGATCGCCGCGTCCGTCTGGATCACGTCGAAGATCGTGGCGTTGCTCGCGCTCTGGATCGTGCGGCCGAGCGCGCTCACGATCCCGCTGGTCAGCGAGTAGTCGAGGCCGAACGGGTTGCCGATCGCGTAGACCTTCTGGCCCACCTGCAGGCCCGCGCTCGTGCCGAGGCGCAGCGGCACCAGCTTCTCGCGCGGCGCCTTGATCCGCAGCAGCGCGAGGTCCTGGTCGCGAGCGGCGCCGACGATCTCGGCGGCGTACTCGTCCTGGCCGAGCGTGACGGTCGCGGCGTCGGCGTCCTGCACCACGTGGAAGTTCGTCACCACGTGCCCCTGATCGTCCCAGACGAAGCCGGACCCGGTACCCGCGGGCACCTCGGTCACGCTGCGGGTCCAGAAGTCGACCTGCCGCTCCTGCGTCGTGATGTAGGCGACCGAGCGCGAGGCGGTCTTGAAGAGCGCGATCGTGTGCTGCTCCTCGGCGTCGAGCTCCGGGCGCTCGACCGGGCGCCGGTCGCCGCTCTCCTGCACGAGCGGGCTGGCCTCGACCTCACCGGCGCGCGGCGAAGGTGACAGCACCCGCTGCAACCCCGTGGACAGCAGGATGCCGATCCCCACGCCGAGGGCCATCATCCCGAAGAAGAACAGGCGCGTGCGCGTTCTCATGGCGTCTCCTGAGGCAGTGCCGACGTACCCGACGATGATAGCCCGGCCGGCGACGCCCGGGCCGCGCCCGCCCGCGGTGGACTTCGCCGGCCGGGCCATATCAGAATGGCCGGCACGCATGCGCCAGAAGGGCTTCGACTTCGGCGAGGGTCCCGCGCCGCGACGGGGCCGCGCGGCACCGACGGCGCGGCCGGCGGCCGAGGCACGCGCGGCCGAGCCGCAGCCGGCGAAGCCGGCGCCGGCCCCGGCCGCTCGGCCAGGCCGCCCGCGTGCGCTGACCGTGTCCGAGCTGACCGAGCGCATCCAGGGGGTCCTCGAGACGGAGTTCGTCGACGTCTGGGTGGAGGGCGAGGTCTCGAACCTGAAGATCGCGGCCTCGGGCCACTGGTACTTCTCGCTCAAGGACGCGGGCGCGCAGGTGCGCGCGGTCGTCTGGGGCCGCGACGCCCGGCTCATCCGCTTCCGTCCGCAGGACGGGATGAAGGTGCTGGCGCGGGGCGCGCTGCGGCTCTACCCGCCGCGCGGCGAGTACCAGCTCTCGGTGCAGGTGCTCGAGCCGCTCGGCAAGGGCTCGCTGCAGCAGGCCTTCGAGGAGCTCAAGGCGAAGCTCGAGCAGGAGGGCCTGTTCGACCCCGCGCGCAAGCGGCCGCTGCCGATGCTGCCGCGGCGGATCGGCGTCGTCAGCTCGCCGACCGGCGCTGTGATCCGCGACATCCTGCGCGTGCTCGCCACGCGTTTCGCAAACATCGACCTGCTGCTCTACCCGGCCCGGGTGCAGGGAGAAGGCGCCGCCGCCGAGATCGTGCAGGGCCTGCGCGCGCTCAACCGGCTCGGCGGCCTCGACGTGATCATCCTCGCCCGCGGCGGCGGCAGCCTGGAGGACCTGTGGGCCTTCAACGAGGAGACGGTCGCGCGGGCGATCGCGGCCTCGAAGCTGCCGGTCATCTCCGCGATCGGCCACGAGACGGACTTCACGATCGCCGACTTCGTCGCCGACCTGCGGGCGCCGACGCCCTCGGCGGCGGCCGAGCGCGTGGTGCAGGCGAAGGACGAGCTCGTCGCGCGGATCGCCGGGCTCGAGCGCCGGCGCGACGCGGCGCAGCGCCTGCGGCTCGCCCGCGTGCGCTCGCGCGTCGAGGCGGCCGCGGCGCACCGCGTGTTCGCCGCCGAGCAGGGGCGGCTGCGCGTGGCGGCCCAGCGGATCGACGACCTCGTGCGGCGCGCCGAGCGCGGCGTGCTGCGCGGCGGCGAGCGCGGGCGCGAGCGGGCGCTGCGGCTGCGCGAGCGGCTCGAGGCCTGCCGCCTCGACCGCCAGCTCCACGCCCGCCGCGAGCGCCTGGGTCACGACGACGACCGGCTGCTGGCCGCCTTCCGGCCGCTGCTCGAGGAGCGGCGCGCGAGGCTCGGCCGGCTCGCCGCCTCGCTCGACGGCCTGTCGCCGCTCGCCGTGCTCGGCCGCGGCTACGCGCTCGTCTTCGACGCGGCGGGCTCGCGGCTCGTGCGCGACGCCGCCGAGACGGCGCCGGGCGAGAGGATCCGGATCCGACTGCACCGCGGCGCGCTGGGCGCCACGGTCGACACCAGGGAGAACGAGTGACGAAGGGGACCGACGTGCCCACGTTCGAGGTTGCGCTCGCGCAGCTCGAGCAGGTCGTGCAGAAGCTCGAGCGCGGCGAGCTGGCGCTCGAGGAGTCGCTGCGCCTCTACGAGGAGGGCATCCGCCTCTCGCGCCTCTGCCACGGCAAGCTGGAGGAGGCGGAGGGCAAGATCGAGCTGCTGATGAAGGACGCGCGGGGCGAGGTCGCGCGCGACGCCGAGGGACGGCCGCAGAGCGTGCCGCTGCGCGACACGGCGGCCGAGGAGAACGGCCGGTGAGCCACGGCGTCGCGCCCGAGACCGCGATGGCGGCCATGCGGGCGGCGGTCGACGCCGCGCTCGACGCGGCGCTGCCGCCGGCCGGCGCGTGGCCGGCCACCATCCACGAGGCCGTGCGCTACAGCCTCTTCGCCGGCGGCAAGCGCATCCGCCCGGTGCTCGTGCTGGCGGCCGGCGAGGCCGTCGGCGGCGTGCCCGCGGAGCTGCTGCCGCTCGCCTGCGCCGTGGAGATGATCCACACCTACTCGCTGATCCACGACGACCTGCCGGCGATGGACGACGACGACCTGCGCCGCGGCAAGCCGACCTCGCACAAGGTCTTCGGCGAGGCGATCGCGATCCTGGCCGGCGACGCGCTGCTGACGCGCGCCTTCCACCTGCTGGCCGAGACGCCGGAAGGCTGGGGCGAGGCGCGCCTGCGCCGGCGCTTGCGCGCGAGCGCGCTGCTCGGCGAGGCCTGTGGTACCACGGGGCTGATCGGCGGCCAGGTGATGGACCTCGAGTCCGAGGGCCGGGCGATCGGGGCGGCCGAGCTCGAGAGCCTGCACCGCGCCAAGACGGGCGCGCTGCTCTCGGCCTGCGTGTGCGGCGGCGCGATCCTGGGT
Organism: Vicinamibacteria bacterium; assembly: GCA_044229815.1. GTDB lineage: Bacteria > Acidobacteriota > Vicinamibacteria > Fen-336 > Fen-336 > DATBSL01. The sequence continues at coordinate 4,499 of JBGASI010000194.1, forward strand.
GGCGCGGGCGAGGACCTGCTGGGGCGGCTCGAGCGCTACGCCCGGGCCATCGGCCTCGCCTTCCAGGTCGTCGACGACGTGCTCGACGCCACCGAGACCGCGGAGCGGCTGGGCAAGACCGCGGGCAAGGACGAGGCGGCGCACAAGGCCACCTACGTGAGCATCCACGGCCTCGAGCGGGCGCGGGCGCTGGCCCTCGAGCTGGAGCGCCAGGCCCTGGACGCCGTCGCGCCGCTCGGCGAACGCGGCGTGCTGCTGGCGGCGATCGCGCGGCTGATCGTCGAACGCCACTCGTGAGCGGCGGCGCCCCAGCCCGGACCGCGGCCTCCCGATGACGCGGCTCGACGTCTGGCTCGCGGAGCACGGCCTCGCCGAGTCGCGCGAGAAGGCCCAGGCGCTCGTGATGGCGGGGCGGGTGCGCGTCGACGGGCAGACCGCCGTCAAGGCGGGGACCCGGCTGAAGACGGACCAGGCGGTCACGGTCGAAGCGGGCCCGGCCCACGTCGGCCGCGGCGCGCGCAAGCTCGCCGGCGCGCTCGCGGCCTTCGGCGTCGACCCCGGCGGACGCACCGCCGTGGACGTGGGCGCCTCGACGGGCGGGTTCACCGAGACGCTGCTGGCGGGCGGCGCTGTCCGCGTGTACGCGGTCGACGTCGGCCGCGGCCAGCTGCACGAGAGCCTGCGCCAGGACCCGCGCGTGATCGTGCGCGACCGCACCAACGCGCGCGCCCTGTCCGCCGAGGACGTGCCGGAGCCGTGCACGCTGGCGGTGATGGACGTGTCCTTCATCTCGGTGACGAAGATCCTGCCGGCGCTGCGCTCGGTGCTCGCGCCGGGAGCCGAGGCCGTGGTGCTGGTCAAGCCGCAGTTCGAGGTCGGCCGCGGGCAGGTCGGCCGGGGCGGCGTCGTCCGCGACCCGGCGCTGCACGAGCAGGCCCTGCTCGACGTGGCGGAGGCCGCGCTGGCGCTCGGCTACGGCGTCCGCGGCGCGTGCGCCTCGCCCGTCACCGGGGCCGAGGGCAACCGCGAGTTCTTCCTCCACCTCGCGCCGGGCGGCCCGACGCTGGCGCCGGACGAGGTGCGCAGCGCAGTGCGAAAGGCGGTGCAGCCGTGAGCACGATCGGTGTCTTCGCTCGCCGCGACCTGCGGGACGCGGCGCCCGTCATCCGCGAGCTCGCCCGGTGGCTGCACGCCCGCGGCGTGCGCGTCTGCCTCGAGGAGGCGACCGCCACGCTGGGCAGCGACGAGCTGGCCGCCTCGTGCCTGGTGGCCTCCGGGCGCGACATGGCCGGCCTCGCCGACGCGCTCGTGGTGCTCGGGGGCGACGGCACGCTGCTCGCCGCCAGCCGCCTGCTCGACCGCACGATCCCGGTGCTGGGCGTCAACTTCGGCAGCCTCGGCTTCCTCACCGAGATCACGCTGGCCGAGCTCTACCCCGCGCTCGCGGGCGTCCTCGACGGCAGCTACGCGGCGGAGGAGCGCCGCCTGCTGCGGGCCGTCGTGCAGCGGCAGGGCCGCGACCCGGTGACCGCCGACGTGCTCAACGACGTGGTGATCACGAAGGCCGGTCCGTCGCGCATCATCGAGGTGGACGTGGTCGTCGACGGCCTGTTCGTGTCCTCCTTCCGCGCGGACGGCATCATCGTCTCCTCGCCGACCGGCTCGACCGCGTACAACCTGGCCGCCGGCGGACCGATCCTGCACCCGACGCTGCCGGCCGTGGTGGTGACGCCGATCTGCCCGCACATGCTGACGAACCGGCCGCTGGTGGTGGGCGACGAATCGCGGGTGGAGGTGCGGCTGCGCGACGCGCGCGACGTCGAGGTGTACGTGGCCCTCGACGGGCAGGAGACCTTCGCCTTCAGCGACGGCGACTCGGTCGCGGTCACCGGCAGCACGCGCCGGCTGCGGCTGGTCCGGGCCCCCGGCCGCGACTACTTCCAGGTGCTGCGCAGCAAGTTGAAGTGGGGCGACGCCGGGGCCACCAGCCGCAGGGGCTGAGGCCCCGGCCCCGCTCTAGCGCCCCGCCCTCGGGGCGTCGCGCAGCAGCGCCGCGAGCACCCGCGCGTCCTCGCCGGCGCCGTCCGGGAGAGGGCCGACGTCGCCCGCGTACGCGCGCGCGGCCCAGCCGGCCAGGGCGCTCGCGGGCTCTGCCGCCGACCACTCCGAAAGCAACGCCCGCCCCTCGGCCTCGTGTCCCGCCTGCTTCAGCGCCAGCGCCTCGACCAGGCGACCGACGGAGCGGGGCCCCTTCGCGGGGACGGCCTGAGGCAGCGGGGGTTGCGCCCCGGCCTGACCCTCGCCGGCGCGGGCGGCCAGGAAATCCTCGAGGCGCTCGTCGACGTCGGCCGGGTAGGGCTTGCCGGCGCCGAGGTTCTCGGGCCAGAGGCGGGCGGCCGCGATCTCGCGCCGGGCGCGCGCGGCGTCGCGCGCCCGCAGCGCCTCGACCGCGAGCATCAGGTGCGCCTCCCGGTACAGGCGGCGTCCCTCGATCGAGCCCTCGTACGGGATCACCTGCAGCCGCGCCAGCCGGGCCGCGGCCTCGCCGAAGCGGCCCGACGCGAGCAGCGCCTTGGCGTGGGCCATCCCGAGGATGTAGCTGCCGGGGAAGCGCGCCGCGTAGCCGCTCGCCGTCGCGAGCGCCGCCGCCGCGTCGCCGTCCTTCAGCTGGCGCTCCGCCAGCATGCGGCCGAAACGCCACTGCGCCGGGTCGAGCCGCGCGGCGTGCTCGAGGTCGGCCCGTGAGCGGGCCGGGTCGGCGACGCGCAGGGCCTCCGCCCGCACGGCGTAGAACGGCGCGTAGTCCGGCCGTTCCCCGCACGCCTCGAGCCGGCGCCGCGCCTCGTCGACGTTGCCGGCGCCCCAGTGCAGGAGCGCGAGGTAGTAGCCAGGACGCCAGCTCGGGCTGCGCCCCGCCGCCCAGGAGAGCACCTCGGCCGACTCGGCGCGGAAGGGGAACTCGAGCGCGGGCGAGGCGGCGTCCGCCTGGGCGAGGAGAGCGGCGGCAGCCGGCTCGCCGCGCTCGTCCGCGAGGCGCGCGCGCCAGTACAGCACCTCGGCCGTCTGCGGGGCGATCTCCAGGACGCGTGCGCTCTCGGCCCCGCGGCCGAGGTCGCGATACCACGCGGCGAGCTCCAGCAGCACCTCCTGCGGGCGCTCGCCCCGCAGACCCGCGGCGAACGCCTGCTCCGCGGCCGCGCCGGCGACCCGCGCGGTCTCGAAGCGCGCGAACGTGTTGAGCGGGTCGAGCGCCAGGAGGCCAGCGAGCGCTGCGCCCGCGCTCGCGGCGTCTCCCGACAACCGGCTCCCGAGGGCGAGCAGCTGCCGCGCCTCGAGGTCGTAGCGGTCCAGGTCGATCGCGCGCTCCGCGTCGTCGCGGGCCCGGGCCAGGTCGGAGGCGCGCAGCGCGAGCCTGGCGAGCTCGGTCCACGCCGCGACGCGCAGCTCGGGCGACTGCGCCGCCAGCTCGAAGCCGTCGCGCGCGTCGTCGAGGCGGCCCAGCTTCGGCGGCCAGGGCGGTGAGCGCCGGCAGGTAGTTCGGGTCGGAGCGCAGGCAGGCCTCGAACGCCTCGCGGGCCGGTCCGTAGGAGCGCTGCCGGGCCAGCTCCTTCCCCTTGAGCCACAGGCCGTACGTGGAGCCCCAGTCGAAGTCCCTGGGCGACTCGAGCGGACGGGAGAGCGCGCCCTGCCGCGGGTCCGCCGAGTACTCGAGCCGGCCGCTGGCGAGGCGCACGCGCAGCCGCTCCGGCGAGACCGACACCGGGATGGTCGCGGCCCAGGTCTCGAGCGGCCCCGCGACGAGCGCGGCGCGGTGGACGACACGGTCGCCGTCGAGCACCTCGAGCGCGTCGTCTATCTGCTGCAGGGGCGAGAACAGCACCTCGATCCCGCCCGGCGCGGGCCGCACGTTGAGCGCCCCGACCGGCGAGGCCGCGACGAGGCCCTTCGTGCCCTTGACCGGGAACCAGTACTCGGTCCAGCGGTCCGTGGCGTACGGCGAGAAGCCGCGGTGCTTGAAGGGCGTCAGCGTGCTGCCTTCCGCCGCCTGGTTGAACGAACGGCCCGACTGCACCTCGACGTACTGCCCGTCGCTGTCCGTGAGCAGCTTCTCCCAGATCATGCCCTGCCGCGAGAGGCCCCAGATCCAGATCTTCTTGCCGAGCTTCTCGTCGCGCGGCGCGAAGCGACCCATGCCGAAGTCGTCGTCGTGCCAGTAGGCGCCCCAGAAGTCGGTGAGCCGGCCGAGCACGTGGTAGGACTTGTAGGGACCGAAGTCGTTTCTCTCGTAGAACGACAGGTCGCGACCGCTCTTCGGGTCGATCGGCCACGGGCTCGCTTCGCCCTCGTGCCCGATGTAGTGCGTGCCGGGGTAGACGAACTGCAGGTTGCCCGCCGCCTTGATGCCGGTGTTCATCCACGTGTAGTAGGGCTGCTCGAGCGGCGTCGGGTTGTGCCAGAGCGAGCTGGTGGTGAAGTAGGCCTTGTCCGCGGGCAGCGTGATCTCGAGCCGCCAGGGAGTGCGGGTCATCAGGTCGAGGACGCCGATCACCACCGACGCGCTGCCGTCCGGGTTCGTCCGCGTGAGGTAGTCGACGGGCGTCGCGCAGTTCGGCGTGTGGCCGAAGACCCCGTAGTTCGGCTCGATGCCCCCGCTCGTCCAGGGGCCGCGCAGCGCCACGTCGCGGAACTTCACCACCGAGTTCGCGTAGAGGAAGGACCGGCCGGTCGACTTCTCGACCGCCGACCAGATCTTGCCGCCGATCTCCGGCATCACGACGACGCGCAGCCAGCGGTTCTCGAGCTCGACGACGGTCCACTCCCGCTCGACGGGCTGGTCTGTGTAGCCGTCGAAGCGGAAGTACGGGTAGAGCCGGGCGAAGCTGGGGATCGGGTCGGGGTCGGCGAAGGGGTAGCTGCGGATCGTCCTGCGGTACTCGCGGACGCTCGCGTGCTCGACGGGCGCCGCGGCGACGGGCGGGACGGCAGAGGACAGCAGGGCGGCGAGCAGGGGCAGGAGCATTCTCGATTTCCTCTCGCGCCGGACGCTACGCCCGGCGCGGCGGCGCGTCAAACGCCGGCGCGTCAAACGCCGGCGCGCCGGCCGCCGCGGGCCTCAGCGCCGGGGGACGGCCAGCAGGGCGTGGATCGCCGAGAGCAGTCGCACCGGCTGGAACGGCTTCTGAAGGAAGAGCGTGCCGGGCTGACGGGTGTCCGCCTCCGCCAGCACGTCCTCCGCGCAGCCCGAGACGAAGACCACGGGCAGGCCTGGCCGCCGTTCGCGCGCCGCCCGCGCGACCTCGCGCCCGTCCGGGTGGCGCATCATGACGTCCGTCACGAGGACGTCGAGCTGCGCCGCGTGCCGGGCGAGCCACTCGACCGCCTCGGCCCCGCTCGAGGCCTGGACCACCGCGTAACCCGAGTCGGCGAGCGTGCAGGCGAGCGCCTCGCGAATCTCCCGCTCGTCCTCGACGAGCAGGACGCAGGGTTGCTCGTGCGCCCGCGGGGTCGCCGGGCCGTGGGCCGCGGGGACGGCCTGCGCGGTGCCGATCCACGGCAGGTCGATGAGCACCGACGTCCCGCGGCCCGGGGCGCTCTCGATCGAGACGCGGCCCCCGCTCTGCTGCACCAGCCCGTGCACGCTCGCGAGCCCGAGGCCGGTGCCCTTCCCCGGCGGCTTGGTGGAGAAGAACGGCTCGAACGCGCAGCGCAGCGCCTCCTCGGTCATGCCCTCGCCGTCGTCGCGGAAGGCGATGCGCACCCAGCCGCCCGCGGAGCCCGGGCTCGCCTCGTGCTCGAGCCGGCTCGTCTCGAGCACGAGCTTGCCGCCGTGCGGCATGGCGTCGCGCGCGTTGGCCGCCAGGTTGAAGAAGATCTGGTCGAGGTGGCCGGGGTCCACCAGGACGGCGCCCGCGCGCGGATCGAGACGCGTCTCGATGGCCACGCGCGCGCCGACGAGCGACTGCAGCGTGTGCGCCGCTTCGCGCAGCACCGAGTTGACGTCGAGGACGCGCGGGCTGAGCAGCTGCCGTCGGCCGAAGGCGAGCAGCTGCGAGGTCAGCGAGGCCGCTCGCGCCACGACCCCCTCGATGTTCGCGAGCCGCGCGTGGGCGGGGTGCTCGGGCGCGGTCTCGCGGCGGGCGAGCTCGGCGCTGCCGCCGATCATCATCAGCATGTTGTTGAAGTTGTGCGCCACGCCGCCGGCCAGGCGACCCAGCGCCTCGAGGCGGTTCGACTCGCGCAAGCGGGTCTCGAGGGCCGCGCGTCCCTCGAGTTCCTGCCGGATCTCGAGCGTCTGCGCCTCGACCCGCCGGCGCAGCACGATCACCCAGCCGAACGCCAGCAGCGCCGCCGCGCTGACGCTGCCGAGCAGGCCCAGGGTGCGCCGGCGCGTCCACCAGGGCGCGGGGCGCAGCACCGTGACGTCGGCGGGCGAACGCAGCAGCAGCTCGAACAGGCGCGGGTCGCCCCCGGGACCGGCGCGGGGGCGCAGGGCCCGCACGCCGGTCACGGCCAGCAGGCCTCCCGGCTCGAGCGCCGCCGTCAGCCCTCCGGCGCGCGGCGCCTCGAGGCTCGCCAGGAAACGCACGCGGCCGGACTCGAGCTGCAGGAAGAGGTCGCCGCGCGAGGACCGCGCATCCACGAGGTGCGCCTCGATGCGCACCAGGCGGGCCTCCCACTCGGGACCGACGCCCTCCTCCGCGGTGATGGCGGTGGGACTCGCAGGCGACACGGGCCGCGCGACCCGGCGCACCAGGGCGTCCTCGAGCACCGGGGCTGCCTGCACGGGCGGGTAGCCGACCACCTCGACCGACTCCCCCTCGGCGGTGTCGCCCTCGCCCACCGGCTCGACGAGGGCCCCCCCGCTCGAGTCGCTCACGTAGAAGCTGCCGTCCGCCCGGCGCAGCGCGATGGTGCCGACGACCCGCTGCGGACGGACGGCGCGGCCGGGCTGGTACGCCAGCAGGCTGCCGATCGGCACCTCGGGGGCGTCGAAGTGACCTCGCGCGGCCGGGCTCAGAACGGACACGGCGGCGAGCGACGGGGCCAGCAGGTTGAAGCCGCGGAACCTCCGCGCCCGGTCGAACCGCGTGCCGAGGACCCCCTGCACGCGCACGCGGGCGCCCAGCAGCTGCTCCGGCAGGGGCTGCCCTTCGAGGCCCGGGATGCGCACCTCGATGGGCCGGTCTCCGGCCCGCAGCCGCAGCGCGGCCGCGTCGACGTCGAAGCGGCGAACCCCGCGCACCTCGCCCTCGAGCGCCACCCACTGCGAGTCGAGCGACGTGTCGGAGAGGTCCCGGGCCTCGATCGGCAGCGGCCGGGGCAGCGGCCCGCTGCCCGCCGCGCGCCACGTGAAGCTGTCCACCATGGGCGCGAAGGACCCCGGGCCCGTCACCCCGTCGAGAACTATCCGGCTGCCCGTGCGGAGCGAGGCTAGGGCCGGATCGTCGGCAGTCAGGAACACGCTGCGGGTTTCGTCGGCGAGGAACATAAGCACGCGCCGGGGGTGGAGGTAGAGGATCGTGCCTTCCAGGTGGACGCGCCTGGGGCGCGCCGCCTGCTCCGGCGTCAGCGCGCGCAGTTGC
>JBGASI010000195.1:0-7997 GCA_044229815.1 Vicinamibacteria bacterium
CCTGCGCCCCCTTCTACCTGCAGCGCGCCGCCAGCGCCAATAGAGCGTTGGCTCCATCGAGCCCCGGGGAAACTCCATTAGAGTAGCCGCGGAACGGAGCCGCCCAGCCCCGGCGGAAGGCCATGCAACACGGTGCTCATCTCCTGTCTCCGCCTGGCGGCCGCCTGGCCGTCGGCGTCGTGCTCGCGCTGACGGTGTGGGCCGGCACGGCCCGCGCCGAGGTCCCCCGCTACGCCGAGGTCTCCTTCTCGCTCGGCAACGAGGGCTACAACCACCACGCCGAAGGTGGCAACCTCGGCGAGGTCCAACGGATCCCCCTGCGCTGGCACGGCAACGACTTCACGCTCGTGTACACGCGTCCCGAGAACCCGCGCCTGATGCGGCACGAGACGCAGCTCAAGGGGCGGATCTCGGCGGACGGCAGGACGGTCGAGTCGCTGGAGGCCGACGACGTCTTCTACTACGAGCACCTGGACGGGCGCGCGATGCAGGGGCGGATCCGGCTGAAGGCCCGGAACCTGCGGCTGCGCCCGGGCCGCCAGCCCGGCACGCTGCAGGCCGAGGTCACGGGCGCGGAGGTGCGGGCGGCGCTCAGCGACGTCCAGTGGATCCACTCGCACTTCGGAACCCACGGCCTCGAGTACTACGACCCCTCGCCGCGCTTCTTCTTCACGCTCGGCCAGGCCCCGCCCACGGACCAGGTGGTGCTGAAGGGCACGGTCAGCGCCCCGGACCTGCTGTCCGACAGGCCCGGGGCCGGTTTCCCGCTGGCCGGAGTGCCGATCCGACTGATCAAGGACGACAAGGAGATCGCCCGGGCACTCACGGCCGCGGACGGCACCTACAAGCTCAGCGCCGCCGCCGGGGAGAAAGTCTCCCTGAAGGTCGAGCTCCAGCACGTCGCGGAGGACTCGCCCCGCTTCGCCGTGGTCTATGACCTCGAGGACGCGCCGATCTGGATGCGGACTCCCCCCTTCGAGCCGAAGGCCGCCAAGGACAAGGACGGCAAGGACCTGCCGATGGTCGTCGACGTGTCCTTCGTCTTCGCGAAGGACGTGGCCACGGATCCGCGCTACCAGACCCTTCTGCCGGACCTCGGCTTCATGTTCGCGGCCACGCACAAGGCGTGGGTCGAGGCGACGAGCCACCTCGGGCTGACGCTCGATCTCCAGCTGCCCCTCGAGGTGCGCGCCTTCCATTCCTCGGGCGAACCCGGGGCCCCGGTGCCCATGACGACGGGGGAAGGCGACCCGAACCCGTGCATCACCCTGCCCACCGAGTACAGCCTGCGCACGAGACGCCTGAAGGACGCCGTGGTCTGGCACGAGTTCGGCCACTACGTGATGGCCGACACCTTCTCCGACCTCTATCCCCGCGACGCCAGCGGGACGTTCCACCAGGGCTACAAGAACCCGTCGACCACCGACTCCTGGACCGAGGGCTTCGCGACCTTCTTCGCGCTGCTCGTCAACGTCCACCAGAACGGCGAGAAAGAGCCCGTCATCGACGTGAACGGCTGGCGGATCAATCTCGGGCTGGCCTGGCAGATGCCGTGGTCGCAGGACGACGGCCAGTCGCTCGAGGAGGTCGCGGTCACCACGCTGTTGTGGGACCTGTACGACGACCAGGCGAACGAGGTGAAGCTCGAGGCGTCGAACGAATACCTCCAGAAGCAGGGCGTCGGCCTCGAGGGCCTGATCACGGACGAGAGGCCGCCGGTCGCCTATTGGGACCGCGTCTCGGTGGACGAGAAGCGCCTGTTCTCGATCCTCGCCGGCCTGGCCGGGGCCCAGGCCAGCCCGCCCGCGGCGCCGGCGGGCTACGGGCACGTCTTCGACGTCTTCCAGCTCCACGCCGCGCTCGAGGCGAGCCAGGTGGGCCAGGAGAAGCGCGAGGGCTTCCCGCTCGACGCGCTCGACGAGCTGTTCGTGGCGCACGGCTTCTTCGCCGACGTGGCGCCGCAGAACCTGTTCTGGGACGAGGGCGAGACGGTGGGCCTCACCGCCAACGGCGGCCCCATGACCTCGGGGCCCATGCTCATCGCGAAACGCGAGGCGCGCCGCTACACGCCCCTGCTGCCGAACTCCAACCTGCTCTACGACGCTCGCGACCAGGACGGTGGATCGGTGGAGCTGAGGCGCTTCGTGGTGGAGGCGCGCTTCGGGCCGCCCTACGAGTCGCACGACTACGGCTTCGAGGCCTGGGCCCCGGACGCCGGCAGGCTCTACGTGCTGTGTCCCAATCCGTCGATCGACCTCACGTATCGCATCCGCGCCGAGCGCGCGGAGTACGAGTCGACGCAGCCGCTCGAGCTGCCCTGCGCGGAGTACTGGCGCGCCAAGCGCGCCGGGGCGCAAGGCGCCTTCATGCGGCACACGTTCGAGGTGCGCCGCACCCGGGGCGCCGCGGCGGCCACGCGCCCGCCGCTCGCGGCGACGGCGCCCGACGGGTCATGGCTCGTGGCCGCCCTCGTCGGGGTGGCGTTCCTGGCGGTCGTGGGAGGCGGCGTCCTTCTGCTGGGGCTCGTCTGGTACCTGCGCCGCACGCCGCCCGCGGAGGCTCCGGCGCCCGTGCCCGAGGCGAAGCTGGCGTCTCAGCTGACCTTCTTCGGGCCGGACGGCGCGCCGACGGCCTGGCCACTGGCGCCAGGCGTGCTCGCGGTCGGTCGAGGCGAGGACAACGACGTCGTCCTCGCGCACGCCGAGGTCTCGAGCCACCACGCGCGGTTCGTGGTGTCGGAGAACGAGGTCGTCGTGCGCGACCTCGGCAGCCGCAACGGCACGAGCGTCAACGGGCAGGCCGTGGTCGAGGCCGCCCTGCGGGTCGGCGACGTGGTCCGGATCGGCCCCGTCTCGATTCGCGTCGACTGATCCAGGCGCTCCCCGGGGGGCGCCTACTTCCACGCCCCCAGGATGCCGCCCATGATCACGAGCGCCAGCATGCAATAGCCGCCGTTCACGAAGAACAGCTTCAGCGGGCGGTGCTCGAAGAGGTACAGGATCCCCAGGAAGCCCACCACCCAGACGCCCGCGAGCGCTCCCGCCGCGAGGCCCCACGCGGGATTCGGCGGCCCTGCGAGAAACGCGGCCAGGTTCGCCGACATCACGAGCGTGATCAGGAACGACAGGCCGAAGATCCTGGCGGGGTTGCCCCGGCGCACCTCTTCCTCCGTCAGGCCGGCGCCGGCCAGCCACGGCTTGACGAACAGGATCGGCGAGTACCAGGCGCCGCCGAGCACGAACGCCGAAACGGCCGCGACCAGGATCGCCCAGGGGTTGAGCGTCACGTTCTCCATGCGTCCTCCTCGAATCGGGTGGGGTTCGAAGGGGAGAGTGGGGCCTCGGGCGCCGCGCGGCAAGCCCCTTCACGCCGAAGCCGGAGAAAAGCCGTCCGAAGCCGGCCGCCGCGGGGTCGAGGCGGGTCGGGCTTGTGGCATCCTCTCCCCTGGATCAGAAGCCGTGAGCACGCTGTCGGCCGTCGACGAGGCGCCCCCGAGCGCCGACCCGCCGCACACGACCGTCCTGTTGAACGACGGGCGCATCCGCGCGCTCGGCATCCCCTTCTTCGGCACGGTGATCCCGAACGCCACGGGCCTCTTCGGACCGCTCGGCCCGAGGGACACCGCGTACTGGCTCGGCTACGCCTGGTTCGTGCTGCTGGCGGGCCTCATCTGGCAGGGCAATCGCTACTTCCTGATCCAGCAGCGGCTCTACTACGACTGGTTCCGCCACCCGGTCCGCAAGGTGAGCCTGCTGCTCTTCGCCAACGTGTTCTGGACGGCCCCGCTGACGGCCGCGATGGTGGCGGCCTGGTACCGCCTCGCCGGCTTCCCCGCCGTCGACTGGGCCGCGCTGCGCATCGTGGTCGCCGTCAACGTCGTGTGCGTCGTCTTCATCACCCACGTCTACGAGACCGTGCACCTGATCGAACAGCGCGAGGGCGACCTCGTGGCGGTGGCGCGCCTCGAGCAGGCGCGCAGCGAAGCCGAGCTGCAGGCGCTCAAGGCGCAGATCGACCCCCACTTCCTCTTCAACTCGCTCAACGCCCTCTCGCACCTCATCCCCCGCGACCCCGAACGCGCGGTCGCCTTCAGCGACGGCCTGGCCGAGACCTACCGCTACATCCTGGCGAGCAGCGAGCGCGACCTCGTCCCGCTCGGCGAGGAGCTGGCCTTCGTCGAGGCCTACGTCGCCCTCCTGCGCCTGCGCTTCGGCGACGCCGTGGCGCTCGACACGACGGGCCTCGACGCGGAGGCCACGAGGGCCCACCTCCTGCCGCCGATCTCGCTGCAGCTGCTCGTCGAGAACGCGGTCAAGCACAACGCCTTCGACGCGGCTTTGCCGCTCGTCGTGGCGCTGGCCCTCGACGGCGACCGCCTGCGCGTCACGAACCCGCTGCGGCCGAAGAGCTCGGCGCGCCCCTCGGCGCGCGTCGGGCTGCGCAACCTCGACGAACGCTGCCGCCGCGTGCTGAAGCGCGGCCTCGAGACGCGCGCCGCCGACGGCCGCTTCGAGGCCCTGCTCCCCCTGCTGCGGACGGCAGCCTGAGCGCATGGACCTGCTGCTGATCGAGGACGAGCCGCTGGCGCTCGAGCGCCTCGCCGAGGGCGTCCGCGCCTGGGACCCGGCCGTCCGCATCGTCGGCCAGCTCGGCTGCGTCGCGGGCTCGCTCGAGTGGCTGCGCAGCCACCGCGCGCCCGACCTCGCGCTCGTCGACGTGCAGCTCTCCGACGGCCTCTCGCTCGAGCTGCTGCGCGCGCCCGAGCTGCGCTGCCCCGTCATCATGGTGACGGCCTACGACGAGTACGTGCTGCAGGCGCTCGAGGAGAGCTGCATCGACTACCTGCTCAAGCCCGTGCGCCAGGAGCGCCTGGCCCGCGCCCTCGACAAGTACCTGCGCCTGCGCGGCCACTTCGCCGGCGACGCGGCGCAGGCGGCCCGTGCCCTCGCGCAGGGCCCGCCCCGGCCGCGCGCCCGCGTCCTCGTCCGCAGGGGTGTCGAGTTCGCCTCGCTGCCCCTCGCCTCGGTCGCCTACTTCTTCACCGAGAACAAGCTCGTCTTCGTGCGCGAGAAGGGCGGCGGCCAGCACCTGGTCGACCGCCCGCTCGCCGAGCTCGAGGCGGAGCTCGACCCCGCCGTGTTCTTCCGCCTGAACCGCAAGTACCTCGCCCAGATCGAGGCCATCCGCCGTTTCCGCCCGCAGGAGAGCGGCAAGCTCCTCGTCACGCTCGACCCCGCGCCCGCGGAGCCGGTGACGGTCAGCCAGGAGCGCGCCGCGGCCTTCCGCGAGTGGATGGCGAAGCGGTAGGCGCTCAGGCCGTCCCGACCAGGGGCGCGCGCTTGAGCCCGAACAGGAAGCGCAGCGGCGCCCAGCGCCGGATCGCGAGCTCGTAGAGCGCCAGGCTGAGGCCGAGCGTGCCGGCCGCGAGCGCGGGCCCCTCGATCCACAGCGGCAGGCGCGCGGGGAAGAGCGCCACCGCCAGCGCGATCAGCACGGTCTGGTGCAGCACGTAGACGGGCAGGATCGCCAGGTTGAGGTAGCTGAGCGCGGGCGAAGGGTCGCGCAGGTGGTGCGCGGCCAGGCCGACGATGGCCAGGATCGCCAGCCAGCCGAAGGCGGCCGAGGCGATCGCGTAGGTCGGGCCGTCCCAGCGCTCGCCGACCCACCCGGCGTGCAGCATCACCCGGATCGCGAGAAACGCGGCGGCGGCGGCGAGCGCCGCGCCCGCCAGGGCCTGGCGGCGCTGGCGCACCACGGACCAGAAGCCGTCCGAGCGGGCGGCCAGCGTCCCGGCGGCGAACAGGCCGGTCCAGCGCAGGTGGCCCGCCCAGTCGCCGAGGAACGCGTGGGTGTCGGGGCGCCACTCGCTCGCCAGGACGTTCGCGGCCGCGAGCCAGACCGCGGGCCCGATCAGCAGCACCGCGGGGGGACACTCCAGGGCGCGCCGCGCGCGCCAGGCCGCGGCGAGGGCCGCGAAGGCGAGGCAGTAGGCGAGGAGATAGACCAGGAACCAGAGGTGGTTCCAGGTCGGCACGACGACCCCGAGCGTCGGATCCGCGGCCAGGTAGTGCTCGAGCCAGAACGAGCGGTAGGAACCGCTCCAGCGGCCGCTTCGGGAGAGCTCGAAGTAGGTCTGTGGCGGCACGACGACGAGCATCCCGAACAGCAGCACCGGCAGGAGGCGGGCCACCCGGTCGCGTGCGAAACGGACCGGGCCGAGCTTGCCGAGCAGGAAGCGGCTGGCGACGCCGGAGATGAAGAACAGGAGCGCGAGGCGCCAGGGGTTCGTCAGCACCATGACCCACTCCACCCCCGGGACGAGCCGCGGGCTCTTCACGTGGTAGGGCCAGGTCACGTAGAGCATGCCCGTGTGGTAGAAGATCAGCAGGCCGAAGGCGAGCACGCGCAGCCAGTCGAGGAAGTGCAGGCGGGTGGTCGTGGTCATGTCCACCCCCAAGTTGGGCCGCGGACGCCCGCCAGGCCACCTCTTCGTGACGAGCGGCGGCGGATTGTGACGGGAGGACTCGTGCACGGGGCGGATCCGGGACGGACCGCGGGAGATGCGGGACCAGCGGCAGGGCTCAGCTTCAGCCCGCGGCGCCCCGGCTTCTGGCTCGGCTGGGTGGCCGTCGCCGGATTCGTCTCCGTGATGAACGCGCTTTCCACGACACGCGACCTGCAGCGCCACCAGGTCGCCTTCCGACCCTGGGAGCCCTTCGCCTGGGAGCTCACCAGCCTGGCGGCGACGCTCGCCCTGCTGCCGGCGCTGGTCGGGCTCGTCGAGCGGCGCCCCTGGTCGGGCCGCCCGCGCCGGGCGACGGCAGCCCTCTACGCGGGCGCGGCGATCGCCTTCAGCGTGCTGCACGTGGCCGGCATGGTCGGCCTGCGCAAGCTCGTCTACGCGGCGGCCGCGAGGCCGTACTCCTTCGGCTCCCTGCCGGCCGAGTTCCTCTACGAGCTGCGCAAGGACGCGGTGACGTTCCTCCTGATCGCGACCGTCCTCAACCTGCTGCACGAGGTCGAGCGCCGCCTCGCCGCCCCGCTCCTGGTCGCCGCCGCGGGCCCGCCGGCGGCGGAGCGGGCCGTGATCCGCGACGGGGGCCGGGACGTCGCGCTCGATCCCGCGGCCCTCGTCGCCGTGCGGGCCGCCGGCAACTACGTCGAGGTGTTCCAGCGCGGCGAGAAGCCGCTGATCCTGCGGGCGACGCTGGCCGAGGTCGAGGAGCAACTCGCCCGCTCGGGACTCCTCCGCGTCCACCGCTCGTGGCTCGTCGCGCTCGCGCACGTGGAGGCGATCACCGCTTCGGGATCGGGCGACTTCCGCGCCCGCCTGCCAGACGGGATCGAGGCGCCCGTCTCGCGCCGCTACAAGGACGCCATCCAGCGCCTGCGCCGGGACCTCCCCGCCGACCCCGATCGGTGACGGAATGCGTCGTGAGAAGCGGACACCGCGCGCGACGCCTCGCGCGCTAAACCCAAGAGCCGTCTAGACCAAAGGGAAGGCGCGCCGCTTGCATTGAAGGAGCGCAGGGTGATGGACACCCCGGTGGAGGTCGCCATGAGAACGTCCTGGACTTGGGCTTGGGCTTCGGTCCTCGCGCTGTGCCTGACCCCGGGTGTCGCGCAGGCGCGCGAACGGGGACGGGATCGCGGCCACGGCGGCGGCGGGGAACGCCGCTCGGAAGGCCGCTCCGATCGCGCCGAGCGTCGCTCGGATCGCGGGCGAGAGCGGGCCAACCGTGACTCCGGGCGGGAGCGCCCGCGGTGGGAGGCGCCGAGCGCGCGCGCCTCCGGCGGGCGCAGCGGCCGGGACGAGTCGCGCCGCTTCACGTGGGGCGGCGGCTCTTCGGGCCGCGTGAACCGCGACTCGGACCGCGGCGGCAGGGCGCGTGAGACCTGGGGCAACTCCGGTCGCAGCTCGCGCGAGGCCTGGGGCAACTCCGGCCGCGAGCGCCGCGACGACCGCCAGTGGCGCGGCTCCTACCGCGCGCCGCGCC
>JBGASI010000196.1:0-9502 GCA_044229815.1 Vicinamibacteria bacterium
GGCCTCGCTCGCCGAGCTCGGCTACAACGTCGACGCCTTCTGCTACCAGGACTCGCCGCGGCGGGCCCACTCGATCGCCGCGCAGGGCGGGATCAACGCCGCGAAGAACTACCAGAACGACGGCGACAGCGTGCAGCGCCTGTTCTACGACACGGTCAAGGGCGGCGACTTCCGCGCGCGCGAGGCCAACGTCTACCGGCTGGCCGAGCTGTCGGTGAACATCATCGACCAGTGCGTGGCGCAGGGCGTGCCCTTCGCCCGCGAGTACGGCGGCACGCTCGCCAATCGCTCCTTCGGCGGCGCGCTCGTCTCGCGCACGTTCTACGCGCGCGGCCAGACCGGCCAGCAGCTGCTGCTCGGCGCCTACCAGGCGCTGATGCGCCAGGTCGGCCTCGGCACGGTGAAGCTGCACCCGCGCCACGAGATGCTCGAGCTGATCGTGGTCGACGGGCGCGCGCGCGGCATCGTGGCGCGCGACATGGTCAGCGGGAAGCTGGAGACGCACCTCGCGGACGCCGTCGTGCTCGCCACCGGCGGCTACGGCAACGTCTTCTACCTGGCCACCTACGCGAAGGGCTGCAACGCCACGGCGATCTGGCGCGCGTACAAGAAGGGAGCCGCCTTCGCGAACCCCTGCTACACGCAGATCCACCCGACCTGCATCCCGGTGCACGGCGAGTACCAGAGCAAGCTCACGCTGATGAGCGAGTCGCTGCGCAACGACGGGCGGATCTGGGTGCCGAAGAAGCAGGGCGACAACCGGCCGGCCCACCAGATCCCCGAGCAGGAGCGCGACTACTACCTCGAGCGCAAGTACCCGACCTACGGCAACCTCGCGCCTCGCGACATCTCCTCGCGGGCCGCCAAGCAGGTCTGCGACGAGGGCCGGGGCGTCGGCCCGGGCGGCCTCGGCGTCTACCTCGACTTCGCCGACTCGATCCAGCGGCTCGGCGCGCCGAAGATCGCGGAGAAGTACGGGAACCTCTTCGAGATGTACGAGCGGATCACCGACGAGGACCCCTACAAGGTCCCGATGCGGATCTACCCCGCCAGCCACTACACGATGGGCGGGCTGTGGGTCGACTACAACCTGATGAGCACCATCCCGGGCCTGCTCGTCGGCGGCGAGGCGAACTTCTCGGACCACGGCGCGAACCGGCTCGGGGCCTCGGCGCTGATGCAGGGGCTCGCGGACGGCTACTTCGTCCTCCCCTACACCGTGGGCCACTACCTGGCGTCGACGAAGCTCGACAAGCTCGACGACTCGCACCCGGAGGTGCGCTCGGCGCTGGCCGGCGTCGAGGAGCGGATCACGAAGCTGCTGGCGATCAAGGGCCGGCGCACGGCCACCTCCTTCCACCGCGAGCTCGGCAGGCTGATGTGGGAGCACTGCGGCATGGGCCGCAACAAGGCGGGCCTGGAGGCGGCCCTGCAGAAGATCCCGGCGCTGCGCGAGGAGTTCTGGCGCGACCTGACCGTGCCGGGCGGCGGCGCCGACCTCAACCAGTCGCTCGAGCTGGCCGGCCGCGTGGCCGACTTCCTCGAGCTGGGCGAGCTGATGTGCCGCGACGCCCTCGAGCGCGAGGAGTCCTGCGGCGGCCACTTCCGCGAGGAGTACCAGACGGAGGAAGGCGAGGCGCTGCGCGACGACCAGCGGTTCTGCCACGTGGCGGCCTGGGAGTACGCCGGGCCCGACCGCGCGCCGATCCGCAACGTCGAGCCGCTCGTCTTCGAGAACGTGCACCTCCAGACCCGGAGCTACAAGTGAGAGGGGGTGCTGCGCCGCACCCCCCTCCAACCCCCCGCTCGCTCCGCCGAAGTGAATTCGGCTGCGCTCGCAGCCCGTTGTCTGTCGGCTCTCGCCAACGGAGTCTCGTCCTATGAACCTCACACTCCACGTGTGGCGGCAGAAGAGCGCCGCCGACAAGGGGCGCTTCGTCACCTACCAGGCGAAGGGCGTCAGCCCCGACATGTCGTTCCTCGAAATGCTCGACGTGGTGAACGAGGAGCTGACCTTGAAGGGCGAGGAGCCGATCGCCTTCGACCACGACTGCCGCGAGGGCATCTGCGGCACCTGCAGCATCGTGGTGAACGGCCGGCCGCACGGGCCGCGCACGCGCACCACCGCCTGCCAGCTGCACATGCGCAGCTTCAAGGACGGCGACACGCTCGTGGTCGAGCCCTGGCGCGCCAAGGCCTTCCCGGTGATCAAGGACCTGGTCGTCGACCGGACCGCGTTCGACCGGATCATCGCGGCCGGCGGCTTCGTCTCCGTCCCGACCGGCAGCGCCCCGGACGGCAACGCGATCCCGGTCCCGAAGCCCGACGCCGAGCAGGCGATGGACGCCGCGGCCTGCATCGCCTGCGGGGCCTGCGTCGCCGCCTGCCCCAACGCCTCCGCGATGCTGTTCACCGCGGCGAAGGTCTCGCACCTCGGGCACCTGCCGCAGGGCCAGCCGGAGCGGCCGCTGCGCGTGCGCAACATGGTCGCCACCATGGACGCCGAGGGCTTCGGCGGCTGCACGAACCACGGCGAGTGCGAGTCCGCCTGCCCGAAGGGCATCCACCTCGGCTTCATTGCCCGGATGAACCGCGACTTCATCCAGGCCAACCTGCTCGGGGTCGAGGAAGCGAAGGCCGACGGCGGGGCGTAGCCGGAAGACGCGGCCCAGGCGGCTCGTCCGGCTAGGCCGCAACACCCACGCGCTCGACGAGCGCCTCGAACCCCGCCTCGCCGCGCAGCGAGAGGAAGGCCGGGTCCCGGCGCAGCGCCACCACCCAGGCCTCGCGCGCCTCGCAGGCCGAGCGCAGGGCGTCGAGCGCTCGTGCCTTCTCGCCGAGCGCGGCGAACACGGTCGCGGCCTGGTACGCAAGGCCCGGCGTCTGTGCCAGCAACCGCCGCGCCTCGACGCCACGGCCGGCGAGCGCGAGGGCGCGGGCGTGAACCGGACCGAGGAACGCCGTGCCCTCGGCCAGCTCGCGCGCCCGGGAGATCTCGGACAGGGCCTCCTCGAAGAGGCCGACGTTCAGCAGCGCGGCGCCGAGCGCCCAGTGGCCGAGGAAGTGCTGCGGGTCGAGCTCCAGGGTGCGCCTCTGCTGTGCGACTTCCTCCTCGTGACGCCCCTCGAACGCGAGGAGCAGACCCTGAAGGGCGCAGACCACCGGTGAGAGCGGATCGATCTCGGCGGCGCGCTCGAGGGCGGCGCGGCCCTCGCCGAAGCGGCCGCGCAGGCCGAGCAGGAGGCCGTGCCACTGGTGCGGCGGGGCGGCGAGCGGCGCCAGTTCGACCGCGCGCAGCACCTGAAGCTCGGCGCCACGCCAGTCCCAGTCGCGGAAGAGCTGCAGGAAGCCGTTCGCGAGCAGGGTCTCCGGCAACTGCGCGTCGCGCTCGCGCGCCCGCGCGGCCGCCTCGCCGGCGAGCGACCAGGCCTCTCGCGGCGCCAGCGCCCCGGAGAGCCCGGCCACCAGGAACACGTCCGCGAGCCCGGCCTGCGGGAGGGCGTAGCCGGGGTCGAGCCGCGCCGCGAGCGAGAAGCAGTCGAGCGCCTTCTCCACCCAGGGCCTGGAGAAGCGGCCCCAGTAGACGCGCCCGCGCGCGTACGCCTGCCATGCCTCGACGCTCTGCGTGTGGCGCCGGCCCAGGCTGCGCCGCTCGTCCGCCGTCAGCTCGGTCACGAGCGAGGCGGCGAGCCGCTCCGCGATCGACTCCTCGAGGGCGAAGACCTGAGTGAACGGCTCGTCGAAGCGCTCGGCCCACAGCGGCGAGGGCCCGTCGACCGGCAGCAGCTGCGCGCTCACCTGCAGCCGCGACTCGAGCCGGCGGAAGCGGGCGTCGAGCACCGCCTCGACGCGCAGCGCGCGGCCGGCCTCGACGGGATCGACCTCCGCCCCGGCGTAGCGGCGAACCGCGGCCGTCGGGCGCACCACGATGCGGCCGGTCGAGGCGAGGCGCGAGATGAGCGCGTCCGCCAGGCCCAGGCCCAGCGGCTCGTCGGCCTCGGCGGCGACGAGCGGCCGGAACGGCAGGACCGCGAGCGTGCGCGGCGGGGTCGCAGCCTTCTCCACGCGTCCCACGAACCGGTAACCGCGACGCGCAACGGTCTGGATGCAGGGCTCGCCCCCCGGCAGGTCGCCGAGCGCCTTGCGCAGGATCGAGACATTGACGCTGAGGTTCGCCTCCTCGACGAAGGTGTCGGGCCAGACACGCTGCAGCAGGTCCTCCTTGGGCACCACCTGGCCGGCCTCCTCGACGAGGGCCACGAGCAGGTCGACCGCCTTGGGAGGCACCGCCAGCAGCTCCCCCGCGCGCCAGACCAGGCGCCGCCGGGCGTCCACGCGGAACAGGCCGAACTCGAAAATCGACGAGCGCTCGCCCAAGGGCCGTGACCTCGGGTGGATTCTAGCCCCTCGCCCCTTGGGGATTCCTTGGGGATCGCTCGAGACTTCGGGCGGACCAGGGCACACCCTGTGGGTGAAGGTTCTCGCAGGAGGAGGCGCCATGACGAAAGCGGGCAGCGGACCCGGGCAGCCGCTCGTCGAAGCAAAGCGCGTGGTGGCAGGCGTGACCGCCCCCTGGGAACGGCGGGCCCTCGCCTGGCTCGCGCCGCGCGTGCCGGCGGCGGTCACCTCGGACCACCTGACCCTCCTCGGTCTGGGGGCCACCGTCGCCTGCGGCGCGCTCTACGCCGCGAGCAGCGCGCGGCCCGGGGCGCTGTGGCTCGTGAACCTGGGGCTCGCGCTGAACTGGCTCGGCGACAGCCTCGACGGCAGCCTCGCCCGCTACCGTCGCTGCGAGCGGCCGCGCTTCGGCTTCTACGTCGACCACCTGGCGGACGCGTTCGGGGCGCTGTTCCTGCTCGGCGGCCTCGGCGCCTCCGGCCTCATGAGCCCGCTCGTGGCGGCCGGCCTGCTCGCCGCCTACTTCCTGCTCGGCATCCAGACCTATCTCGCCACCTACGCGATCGGCCGCTTCAAGGTCTCCTGGGGCCCCGTTGGCGGCACGGAGCTGCGCCTCGTGCTCGTCGCGCTCAACGCGGTCGCGGTCCACTCGCCGCGCTTCGCGCTCGCCGGGCGCAGCTGGCTGCTGTTCGACGTCGTCGGGACGGCCGCTGCGGCAGCGCTCGTGGTCGTGGCCACGATCGCCGGGGTCCGCGGCACGCTCGCGCTCGCCCGGGAGGAAGGCTGGGCCCCGGCTAGCCCTTCCCGAGGAGGACCTGTCGCATCCGCTGCGCGAGGGCCTGTCGCGTGAACGGCTTCTCGATCAGCTGGATGGCCGGCCCCACGGCGCCGTGGCGCCCGAGCACCTCGCTCGTGTATCCCGACATGAAGAGGACCTTGAGGCCCGGCCGGAGCGCGACCAGTCGCGCCGCGAGCTCCGAGCCCGACATCTCGGGCATGACCACGTCGCTCAGCAGCAGATGGAGCTGGCCCCGGTGCTCGCGCGCGAGTGCCAGCGCCGCCTCGCCCCCGCCGGCGGCGAGCACCTGGTAGCCCAGGTCCACGAGGATCTCGCGAACCACCTCGCGCAGCGACTCCTGGTCCTCGACGAGCAGGATCGTCTCGCCGGGCTGCGCCAGCTCGGCCAGGCCCTCGGGGGCGGCGCCGGCCATCACCTCGGCGACCCGCGGCAGGTAGATGCTGAACTGCGTGCCGCGCCCGAGCGCACTCTCGACGAACACGTGTCCGCCGCTCTGCTTCACGATCCCGTACACGGTGGCGAGGCCGAGACCGGTGCCCTTGCCGGCGGGCTTGGTGGTGAAGAACGGCTCGAAGACGCGCGCCAGCGTCGCCTCCTCCATTCCCGACCCGGTGTCGCAGACCCGCAGCCGCACGTAACGGCCGGGCTCGATGCGCCAGGCGGCCGCCGCCGTGAACTCCCCCGCGTCGGCCTCCGCCGTCTCGATCGTCAGCTGCCCTCCCCGCGGCATGGCGTCGCGCGCGTTCACCGCCAGGTTCAGCACGACCTGCCCGATCTGCCCGGGGTCGACGCGCACCGCGCCCAGCCCGGCACCCGGGCGGACGACGAGCTCCACGTCCTCGCCGATCAGGCGCTGGAGCATCCGCTCGAGGTCCTCGAGCAGCGCGTTCAGGTCGAGGATCTTCGGGGCCAGCACCTGCCGCCGGCTGAAGGCCAGCAGCTGGCGCGTCAGGCCGGCGGCGTGCTCGGCCGCCTTCGTCACCTCCGCGATCCGGGCCCTGGTCGGGTGGTCCTCGGCGAGCTGGCGCGACGCCATCTCGGAGTAGCCCGCGATCACGCCGAGCAGGTTGTTGAAGTCGTGAGCGACGCCCCCTGCGAGCCGACCCACAGCCTCCATCTTCTGGGACTGGCGGAACTGCTCCTCGAGCCGCCTGCGCTCGCTCAGGTCCCGCGCGATCCCGGCGAACGCACGCCTGCCGCCCACCTCGAACTGCGCGACCGCCAGCTCCAGCGGGAACTCGGTCCCGTCCTTGCGCAGTCCGGTCACCCAGCGCCCGATCCCGATGACGCGGCGCTCCCCGGTCCGCAGGTAGCGTGCGAGGTATGATCCGTGCTCGTCGCCATACGGAGAGGGCATGAGCCGCGAAACGGCCTGGCCCACGACCTCGGCGGCCTGGTACCCGAACAGCCGCTCCGCCGCCGGGTTGAAGGACTCGATCACGCCGCGCTCGTCGATCGTGATGATCCCGTCCACCGCGGTCTCGACGATCGCCCGCATCCGGGCCTCGCTGGCCCGCAGCTTCTCTTCCAGCGAACGGCGCGCCTCGGCGTCGGCGAGGCGCTCGAGCGCAAAGCCGATCTCCCCGGCGAGCTCAGAGGCGAGTCTCTCCTCCTCGGCACCCAGCGTCGCCAGCTCGGCGCCGTAGATCGTCACGGCGCCAATCACCTCGCCCCCCGCGCGCAGCGGGAAGGCCCCGGAGCTGCGCAGGCCGAAGCGCGCAGCCCGCTCGCTCCACGGCGCGAGCCGCGGGTCCTTCTCGAACTCCGGCACCACCACCGCGCACCCCTCTCGGATGGCGGTTCCCGTGGGCCCACGACCGAGCGGGCTGTCGTCCCAGCGGACCTCGATCCCGTCGATGTAGGTCTCGGCCGCGCCAGCGCGGGCGCCGACTGCCACCGTACCGCCCGCCTCGTTGAGCGCACCCCAGGCCAGCGGGAAGCCACCGACGTCGCCGAGGATCCGGCACACGCCATGGAAGATCGCCGCCCGATCGGCGCCGCGCACGATGAGCTGGTTGACCGCCGAGAGCGTGCGGTACAGGCGATTGATGCGCCGAAGGTGGAACTCGGCCTCCCGGTGCGCGCTGATGTCCCGCACCACCGAGACGACCGACGTCTCGCCGTCGAGCAACACCGCGCGGGAGCTCACTTCGACGGGGACCCGCGACCCGTCCGAGCGCAGGTGCACCGTCTCGAAGCGCACGCTGCCGGCCTGCGCGCGGGCAAACTGGTCGGGCAAGCCCAGCCGTTCGTCCTCCGGCCGCAGTTGCCCGATATGGCGGCCCGCGAGCCCGCCGCTCCCCACGCCGTAGAACTCCTCGGCGCGCAGGTTGTTCTCGCGGATCCGGCCGTCCGGGCCGATGAACAGGATCGCGTCGTTCGCCTGGCCGAGCAACAGGGCGATGCGTTCGCGGCGGGCGTGCCGGCGTGCGGCCAAGGCGGCACCGCGCCACCGCCACAGGGCGAACGCCAGGCCCGCGAGCGCGACCTCCAGGATCGCGCCGGCCCAGGCCTCGTCCCGCGCCCGCCGCCTGTGGAACTCGAGGGCCTCGTCCCTGTCCACCTTCACCACGAGTCCCCAGGGAGCCGTGCTCAGCCGGCGAGTGACGGCGAACACCTGCGAGCCGCGGTAGTCGCTGAACTCGCCGAAACGCTCGTCGCCCCGGAGTGCCGCGCTCATGGCGAGGGCCGGCGTGCCGAGTGGCTCCTTCATCTCGAGCGGGGCCGCGCGGGCCAGCCTCGACGGGGCGATGTAGACGACGCGTCCCGACTCGCTGCGGGCGAGGGTCGGCGCCCAGCCGGGGAAACAGAGACGTGCCCGGGTCGACCTCGAGCACCAGGGCCCCCAGGGCGGGTCCCACGGAGGATCTCGCCACGGGCGCGGCGAACAGCAGGCCGAGCGAGCCGTCGTGCGAACGGACGACGTCGACGAACACCGTCCCGGTGCCGACCGCGGTCCGCGCCGCGGAGACGAGCGCGTCCGGGCCGACGGCGGCGCCGGCAGCGGCGCGCGCGAGGATCGCCCCGGAGGGGGTCACGACCGCACCCGAACGGAAACGCTCTTCGGAGATCACGGCGGCGAGCAGCTCGCCCAGTTCCCCGGCGGAGGAGGGCGCTAGCCGGATCCCGCCCCCGCCTGTCACTCGTTCGAGGGCACGGTGCAGCCCAGGGTAGCGAGCGATCGAGCGCGCGTCGCGCAATCCGTCTGCCAGCCAACGGTCGAGCGCGAAGCGTCGGTCGTCGGCGATCGCCGAGAGCCGGTCCCGCCAAGCGGCGATCTGCCGGTCGCGGTCGGCCGGGACGTGACGGGTCTCGAACCACCACACCGACGACGCGACGAGGAATGCGGCAAGCAGGCCGATCGCGACGGCTTCGGGCCACCACCGGCGCAGTCTTCTCGGCCCGCTGTCCAGGTTCGCCCTCCGAGTCTCCGAAACGACCAGGCCGCCAGACAATGCCACGCCGGGTCCATCCGTGCAAGCGCAAGAAAAGGCGTAAGATGCGGGAGATGGCTCGGCGTTATTGTTTTCTCATTACAGGGCGGAACCCCCTCGAGTGACAGCCCCCTCCACGCCCGACTTCGGAAACGCGCTGGCCTTTCTCGAGACCAGTCGTTCCGTGCACTTCTTCGCAGCCGGACCGGATGGCTCGCTGCGCCGCGTCAATCGTGCGGCCGCCGCGCGGCTCGGGTTGCCGGCAGCGCTGCTCCAGGAACGCTCGCTCTACGACTGGAGACCCTTCACCAGGGTGTGTCTCCGCTCGACCTCTACGTCGATCTCCTGCAGGAGGCGATGTGCCAGATCGGCCGCCTCTGGGAAGCGAACCGGGCCTCGGTGGCGCAGGAGCAAGTGGCCACGGCGATCGTGCAGTACATCGTCGCCCGGCTCTACGCGCTCGTGCCGCCGGCCCCCCGGCGCCGGGGAAGCGCTCTCATCGCGGCCGTCGAGGGCGAGATGCACGAGCTCGGCGCGCGCATCCTTGCCGACGCGCTCGAGGCCGACGGCTGGGACGTGCGCTTCCTCGGGGCGAACGTGCCTACCGAGACCGTCCTCGGGGCCGTGCTCGAGCACCGCCCCGAGGTCGTGGGAATCTCGGCGGCCCTGCTGACGAGGCTGGGCGAGGTGGTCTCTCTGGTCGGCACCCTGCGCCGGCAGGTCTCGCCTCCCCCCCGCATCCTGCTCGGCGGGGCGGCGATCAGCCTCGCGCCGAACCTCGCTCGGGACCTCGGGGTCGAGACGGTCCGCGACGCGCGCGCCACCGTCGAACTGCTCCGGCGTCCCTGGCCGGCGGACGCGGCGAGGGCGG
>JBGASI010000197.1:0-7976 GCA_044229815.1 Vicinamibacteria bacterium
GAGCGCCAGCGCGACCAGGTGTTCCGCCGATCGCTCGCGACGGTGCGCGAGAAGGTGAAGTCGGGCGTCGCGCTGTCGGACGCGTTCGCCCAGGAAGGGGACCTCTACCCCCCGATCTTCGCCGCCAGCCTGGTCGCCGGCGAGCGCTCCGGCAACCTCGACGCCGTGCTGCGCCGCTTCGCGGCCCACCTGCGCCTCAACCAGAGCCTCAAGAAGAAGGCGGTCTCGGCCTCCGTGTACCCCCTGGTGCTGCTGGGGATGATGACGGTACTGGTGGTGATCCTCGTGGTGTTCGTGATCCCCCAGTTCCGCTCGTTCTACCAGGGGCTCAACGTGGAGTTGCCGCTCGCGACCCGCCTCCTGCTCGCCTTCGCGGGGGGCGTACGCGAGAACGTGCCGTGGATCCTCGCCGTCGTCGGAATAGCTTCGGCCGCCGCCGTGTACTGGAGTCGGAAGGAGGGCGCGGGGATCGCGATCGACCGCGCGCTGCTGCGCATCCCGTACTTCGGCGGCCTGATGCGCATGTACGCGACCAGCCAACTGATGCGCACGCTGTCCACCCTGCTCGGCGGCGGCCTGCCGCTGCTCAACGCCCTCGACGTGGCCGCGGCCTCGGTCGGCAACCAGGCCATGGGGCGCGCGATCGCGGAGTCGACCGGCAGGATCCGGGAGGGCGCCAGCCTGACCTCCGCGCTCGAGTCGACCGGCATGCTCGAGCCGCTGCCGCTCGAGATGGTGAAGGTGGGGGAGCAGACCGGCGCGCTCGGCGACATGCTGAACGCGATCGCCGAGTTCTACGACGAGGAGCTCGACACCCGGATGGCGACGGTGCTGACGCTGGTGGAGCCGGTGCTGCTCGTGGTGATGGCCGTGATCGTGGCGGGGATGCTGCTCGCCTTCTACCTGCCGATGTTCCAGGCCATCTCGGCCGTGCAGCAGCGGTGAAGCCCATGGCCGCCGACCCGCGGGCCCTGATCGCCGTGCCCGAGGAGGCCGCGCGCGCGCTCAGCGCGGCTTCCGAGGAGGACGCCGCGCGGGCGCTGGCGCTGCGCCACGGGATCGAGTACGTCGACGTCGCCTCGTTCGCCCCCGACCCCGAGATCCTCAAGTCGGTCCCGGTGGAGCTGATGTTCCGCTACACCTTCCTGCCGTACCGGCGCCAGGGCGAGCGGCTGGTGCTGGTGATGGCCGACCCCACCGACATCCCGGTCGTCGACGAGCTGAGCCTGATCCTGCAGACGCCGATCCAGCCGGCGGTCGGCACGCCGTCCGCGATCCAGGAGGCCCTCAAGCGCGGACAGGGCACGCAGCGCGTGCTCGAGCAGGCCTCGGAGTCGTTCAAGATCCAGATCCTGCGCGACGACGAGAACGGGGACGAGGTCCTGTCGATCGACAAGATCCAGGCCGACCAGTCGCCGATCATCCGCCTCGTCGACTCGACCGTGTTCGACGCGCTCAACCGCCGCGCCTCCGACATCCACATCGAGACCCGCGACAGCGAGGTGGTGATCAAGTACCGCATCGACGGCGTGCTGCAGCCGGCGATGAAGCCGATCTCGAAGGAGCACCACTCCACGATCATCAGCCGGATCAAGGTCATGTCGGAGCTCGACATCGCCGAGAAGCGCGTGCCGCAGGACGGCCGCTTCCGGGTGCGGATCGGCGGGCGCTCGATCGACTTCCGCGTCTCGATCATGCCCTCCGTGCACGGCGAGGACGCGGTCATCCGCATCCTGGACAAGGAGAGCCTGTCGAAGCAGTTCACCTCGCTGCGGCTCGACGTGCTCGGCTTCGACGAGGCCGAGCTGACGCGCTTCCGCCGCTTCATCCGCGAGCCCTACGGGATGGTGCTGGTGACCGGGCCCACGGGCTCGGGCAAGACGACGACGCTCTACGCGGCGCTGTCCGAGATCAAGACCGAGGAAGACAAGATCATCACGATCGAGGACCCGGTCGAGTACCAGCTCAAGGGCATCACCCAGATCCCGGTCAACGAGAAGAAGGGCCTCACCTTCGCGCGCGGCCTGCGCTCGATCCTGCGCCACGACCCGGACAAGGTGATGGTCGGCGAGATCCGCGACCCCGAGACCGCCGACATCGCGATCCAGTCGGCCCTCACCGGCCACCTGGTGTTCACCACCGTCCACGCGAACAACGTGATCGACGTGCTCGGGCGCTTCCTGAACATGAAGATCGAGCCCTACAACTTCGTCTCGGCGCTCAACTGCGTGCAGGCGCAGCGGCTCGTGCGCACGATCTGCAGCCACTGCAAGCGGGAGGTGCGCGCGCCGCGGGAGCTGCTGGTCGAGTCCGGGCTCGACCCCAAGGCCTACGGCGACGTGCCCTTCTACGAGGGCGCCGGCTGCATCGAGTGCGGGGGGACCGGCTACCAGGGCCGCACCGCGATCTGCGAGCTGCTCGACGTGACCGACTCCATCCGCGAGCTGATCCTGTCGCGGCGCTCGAGCGCCGACATCAAGCGGGCGGCGCGCGAGGAGGGAATGATCTTCCTGCGCGAGTCGGCCGTGAACAAGGCGCTCGGCGGCAAGACCACCCTGCACGAGATCAACAAGGTCACCTTCGTGGAGGTGTCGTGAGCGCCGGCGAGCGGCTGCAGCCGGCCCTGCGCCAGGCGGGGCGCTGGCTGCGCCGCACGCTGCTCGAGCCCGGGCTGCCGCTGGTCGCGGTCGAGGTGCGCCCGCGGGCGGTCGCCGCGGTGCGCCTGGCCAACGAGAAGGGGCGCCTGGCGCTGGCGGCGGCCGCGGCGGTGGAGTTGCCGGCCGGGGTGCTGGCGATCTCGCTCACCAAGCCGAACGTCGTCGATGCCGAGGCGTTCTCGGCCGCGCTGCGGACCGTGCTCGAGCGGGTCGGGGCCCTAGCCGGCGGGCCGGCCTCGCTGGTGCTGCCGGACCCGGCGGTGCGCGTGGCGCTCGTCCCGGCGGCCGGCCTGCGCGGTCACGGCCGCGATGCGCAGGAGATCGTGCGCTTCCGGCTGCACAAGGCGCTGCCGTTCGAGGTGCGCGACGCCCGTCTCGCCTGGGAGACGGCCGGCGAGCAGGCGCTCGTGGCGGTGGCGCCCGACGAGGTGGTGCGCGGCTACGAGGAGGCGCTGGGGTCGCTCGGTTTCGAGGCCGGGCTCGTGGAGACCGCCGGCCTGGCGCTCGCCGACGCGGTGGCGAGGGCCGGCGGGCCGGGGGACCACCTGCTCGTCAACTGGGACGAGGGCTACGTGTCCTTCGTGCTGCTGCGCGACGGGCGCCCGCTGCTGATCCGGACCCTGCCGGGCGAGTCGAGCGCGGCGAGCGTCGCGCGCCAGGCGGCCGGCACGCTGCAGTTCTACACGGAGCGGCTCGCCGGCGCCGGGCTCGCCGGCGTGGTGGTGCGATCCGCGGCCCGGCCCGGCGACGAGGCCCTGGCCCTGCTCGCCGAGGCCCTCGGCGCGCAGCCGCGCCTGCTCGCCCCCTGGGCGGCGCTCGGGCTCGACGAGTGCGGGGCCGCGGCGCAGGCCGTGGCGGGCGCGGCCGCCTGCGCGCTGCGGAGGGCGGCGTGAGCGCGCCCCTGAACCTGGCCCTGCGGCCTTTTCGCAACGAGCGGCTGCCGACGCTGCTGCTGTCGATCGGCGTCGCGGGCCTCGTCCTGCTCAGCGCGTGGCAGGGGCTGGTGGCCCGCGACGTGCGACCCGGCGGCGCCAAGGACGTGCGCGGCCAGGTGGCGGCGCTCGAGCGCGAGATCGCCGCGTTGCGCTCCGAGTCGACGGAGCTCGGGAAGCTGAGCGCCTCGCGCGAGAGCGTCGAGAAGTGGGTCGCCGTCAAGGAACTGGTGGACCGGCGCGCCTTCTCCTGGACGGGGCTCTTCGCCGCGCTCGAGGCGGCGCTGCCGCCGAGCGTGCGGCTGGCCTCGGTGGCCCCCGACAGCGGCGCGGGGCCGATCGAGCTGACGATCACCGCCGTCGGCCGCGAGGTGGAGGACGCTCACGCGCTGCTCAAGGCGCTGCAGGCGCACCCGGCCTTCGAGAACGCCTTCCTCGAAGGCGTCAGCGACGGACGCGACGGGATCGACATCAACTGCACCGTGCGCTACCGCGGCGACGCCGGGCGCGCGGCGCGGGCGGGAGGCCGCCCGTGACGCGGCCGTTCTGGCGCCGCTGGCTGCTACCGGTCTTCGCCGTCCTGCTGGCGCTCAACGCGCTCGCGCTCGTCGGCTGGACCCTGCCGCAGCTGTACCGGCAGCGCTACGCCGCCTCGCGCGCCGAGGCCGCGCGCCGCGAGGTGGCGCGGCTGCGCGAGGTGGCCGCGGCGCTGCGCGGCCGGGCGCAGGCGATCCGCGGCAACGGGGTCGACTACCAGCGCTTCTACGAGCGCTACGCGGGCGACGAGCGGCGCGACCTGCTGCCGACGATCCAGGCGATCGAGGAGATGACCAGCGGACCGGGGCTCAAGACCCGGACCCGCAGCTTCCGCCGCGAGCCGATGAAGGGAACCGGGCTCGAGCGCGTCCAGATCAGCCTGCCGCTCGAGGGCACCTACGACCAGTTCGTGGCCTTCCTCGGCCAGGTGGAGCGCTCGCCGCGCTTCCTGACGGTGGACCGCGTGGCCATGCGCTCCGACGCGGAGGGCGAGGCCTCGCTGACGGTCGACATCAGCGCCTACCTGAAGACCGGGCAAGCGCCGGAGCAGGAGAGGAGGCCGCGTGCGCGCTGAGGCCGCCGGCCGCTCCGGCGAGCGCGGGGTGACCTACCTGGAGCTGGTGGCGACCTGCGCCATCCTCGTGATCCTCGCCTCGGCGATCCTGCCGATGGGCCGGGTCGCGCACCAGAGGACGCTCGAGATCGACCTGCGCCGCGAGCTGCGCACGATGCGCGAGGCGATCAACCGCTACAAGCTGGCGGTCGACCAGGGGCAGATCGGGGGCACTGACGTCAAGCTCGGCAGCGAGGGCTACCCGCCGGACCTCGAGACGCTCGTCAAGGGGGTCAACCGCGTCGGCACCGCGGAGCGCAAGCTCAAGTTCCTGCGCCGGATCCCGGTGGACCCGATGAGCGGCTCGACGGAGTGGGGCCTGCGCTGCTACCAGGACGAGCCCGAGTCGAAGTCGTGGTGCGGCGAGAACGTGTGGGACGTGTACTCGAAGAGCGCGGCGAAAGGTCTGGATGGAACGCCCTACAACACCTGGTGAGCGCCGGACGCCGCTCGCGCCGGGCTTCACGCTGCTGGAGCTGATCACCGTCGTCGCCCTGGTGGCCATCCTGGCCGCGATCGCCCTGCCGAACTACCGCGTGGCCGTGATCCAGTCGAAGGAGGCCGTGCTGAAGGAGAACCTGTTCCGGCTGCGCGACCTGATCGACCAGTACTACGTCGACAAGGGCGTCTACCCGCCGTCGCTCGAGACCCTGGTGCAGGACGGCTACCTGCGCCGGATGCCCGAGGACCCCTTCACGCGCGTGCCCGACTGGACCCCGGTCTTCGCCGAGATCGACCCCGACCGGCCGGGCGACTCGCCCGGGGTCTACGACGTCAAGAGCGGCTCCGAGCTCGTCTCGCTCGCGGGCACGCCGTACAACGAATGGTGACGCCCTTGGAGCTCGACATGAGACGATCTCACCCGCTGCGCCTGGCGCTCGTGCTGGCGCTCGCCGTGGTCGCCCTGCCGGGTTGCGCGGCGCGCTGGGCCTACCGTCAGGGCGGCGAGGCCCGGGACCGGGGCGACTGGGACCTCGCGGTCGCCCGCTACACGAAGGCGCTCGACAAGGACACGCGGAACATCAAGTACAAGATCGCGCTCGAGAGCGCGCGCGTGCAGGCGAGCCGCGTCCACTACGACAAGGCCAAGCAGCACCTGGCCGCGAACGACCTGCGCAAGGCCGCCGACGAGCTGCAGATCGCCTCGAACTTCGACCCGGCGAACCGCTCGGCCTCGGACGACCTCGCGATCGTGCGCCGGCGGCTGCGCCGGCAGGAGGACGAGCAGCGGGAGCGCGAGCGCTTCGAGGAGACCCGGGCGCGGGGGCAGTCGCAGGCCCGCTCGCCGGTGCCCGCCCTCTCGCCGCGCAGCCAGGTGCCGGTGAGCCTGCGCTTCGAGGACGCCTACCTGCAGAAGATCTTCGAGAGCCTCGCGCGCATCGCCGGCGTCAACGTGCTCTTCGACGAGGGCTTCCGCGACAAGAAGGCCTCCGTCAACCTGACGGGGATCTCGTTCCAGGAGGCGCTCGACCGGCTGACCTTCGTCAACCGGCTCTTCTACAAGGTGCTCGACCAGAACACCATCATCGTCGTGCCCGAGTCGCGCCAGAAGCGCATCGCCTACGACGAGCAGCTGCTGCGCACGTTCTACGTGCAGAACGCCGAGGTGAACGACACGGTCAACCTCGTCAAGACGCTGGCGAAGGTGACGACCGTGGCGGGCAACCCGAGCATCGGCGGGATCACGGTCCTCGGCACCGTGGACCAGCTCGCGATGGCGGAGCGGATCATCGAGTCCAACGACAAGGCCCGGGGCGAGGTGATCGTGGAGGTCCAGATCCTGGAGGTCAACCGCAACAACCTCCGCAAGTGGGGGATCGACCTGTCGAACTACGAGGCCTCGGCGACGCTCTCTCCGACGGGCGCCTCGGGCGAGAGCGCGAGCGGCGTGCTCCAGATCCGCCCGTACCTGCTCTCCTCGCTCAACCAGGCCGACTGGATCGTCAGCATCCCCTCGCAGATCCTCACTCGCTTCCTGCAGAACGAGTCGACCGCGAAGCTGCTGGCCTCGCCCCGGCTGCGCGCGGCGGAGGGCAAGAAGGCGGAGCTGAAGATCGGCACCGAGGTGCCGATCCCGCAGACGAGCTACACGGTGGGCCTGAGCAGCGGCGCGACCGGCGGCTACCTGCCGGCGACGAGCTTCACGTACAAGAACGTGGGCGTGAACCTGTCCTTCACGCCGCGCATCGCGGCCAGCGGCGACATCACGCTCGAGCTCTCGGCGGAGTTCAGCTCGCTCGGCGCGAAGGAGAACGTCGGCAGCAAGAGCAACGAGATCCTGGTGCCGAGCTTCCTCACGCGCAACGTCACGGGGGTGCTGCGGCTGCGCGACGGCGAGACGGGGCTCATCGGCGGGCTCATCTCGAACAACGAGACGTCGAGCTTCGGCGGGCCCCTCGGGGTCGACGGCATCCCGGTGCTCGGCAAGCTGTTCGGCTCGCGGGAGCGCAAGAAGGACGAGTCCGAGGTGCTGATCTCGATCACGCCGCGCATCGTGCGCGCGCCGAAGGTGACCGAGGAGGACTTCGTGCCGCTGCGCGTGGGCACCCAGGAGGTGCCGCGGGTGGAGGGCGCTCGGCCGGCCCTGTTCGGGCCGGAGCCCGAGGCCCCGGCGGGCGGGGGCTCGGCCGCGGCCGCGCCTGGAGCGGCGGCGACGCCTCGCGCCGCGGGACGCCGACCCGAGGCCGTGCCTGCGGCCGGTCCGAGCACGCCGCCGGTGGCCGCGCAGCCTCCTGCCGAGGCGGCCGCACCGCTGCCGTCGGCGCCAGCAACGACGGCGCCGGGCACGGCACCGTCGACACCGGCCTCGACGCCGTCGACACCGAACGCGTCGACTGCAGCGCCATCGGCCGTGCCACCGTCGGCCGCGGCAGCGCCGTCGGAGGATGCGCGCCCCGTCAGCGCGCTGCTGAGCCCCCCCGAGGCCTCGCTCAGCGTGGGCCAGAGCACCGGCCTGGCGCTGGTGCTGGTGGGCGCCCAGGACGTGCAGTGGGTGGAGCTGGCGCTCGTCTTCGACCCCGCGCTCGTCGAGGTGACCGACGTTGGCGCCGGCTCCCTGTTGACGCTGGACGGGACGACCGTGGTGGCCGACAAGCAGACCGAGTCCGGCCGGGCGCGTGCCCGCTTCACGCGCGCGACCGGGGTCTCGGGTTCGGGGGCGGTGGCTGCGATCACGGTGCGCGGGCTCAAGCCCGGGTCCGGCTCGCTCGTGGTGGAGTCGCTCGCGGTCGGGAGGGC
>JBGASI010000198.1:0-7921 GCA_044229815.1 Vicinamibacteria bacterium
GCGTGCACGAAGTCGAGCGGCACGTTCGTCGGGAACAGCGCGCGGTAGATCCCGAGCAGCGAGTCGCGCTCGATCCCGGCCACCTCGCCCTGGGGCCCCCCGTACGCCGCGGCGCGCTGGCGGCCGCCGACGAAGTGCGCGAGCGGGTTGTAGACGACGGCCACCTGCGCGGGCAGTGGCCGCGCCTCGAGGAAGAGGCGCGCGTGCCGGTCGACGAGGCGCGCGATCGCGCCGGCCGTCCGCGCGCGCTCGGTCGGCGTGCCGTCGAGGTTGACGAGCCCGAAGCCGCCCGACTCGTAGCCGGTGCTCATCGGGTAGTAGGCGTAGGTGCAGACGGCCTTCGCGCCGCGGGCGAGCGCGCTCCAGGTCCACAGCTTCAGGTCGTCCGCGGTCACGGTCGGCGAGACGTTCTGGGCGATCGTGCCGAAGCCGGCCTGCAGCTCGCCGATCCAGAAGCCGCGGCGGCCCCGGGCGAAGCCGAACGAGCGCGCGAAGTCGAGCAGCGCCCCGCGCCACTCGACGTCCCGGTCCACGAAGGCCGAGTGCTTCGGGTAGAAGGACGTCCCGTAGTAGTCGACCTGCGCGGCCATCGTCCAGTCGTCCGACTGGCCCTCCCAGTGGTGGGGCGAGGCGAACAGCCCCACCCCGGCCGCGTGGCTGGTCGCGACGCGGTCGGGCGCGCCACGCTTGACGGCGGCGTAGCGTGCGGCGAGGTCCTCGCCGAGCTTGTCGGCGAGGAAGCGCTTCCAGTCGATGTAGTCGGTGTAGGAGAGGATGGTGCTGAGCCGGTTCGGCTCCACCTCGTCCCACGACTCGTAGCGGCGGTACCAGGCCCGGTTCAGGGCGTCGAGCGTGCCGTACTTCTTCCGCAGCCAGCCGCGGAAGCGTGCGACCGTGTTCCGGCAGAAGCAGAACTCGGGGTTCGTGATGTAGGTCGGGTTCGCCCAGTTGATCACGTGCGGCTCGCTCCACAGGTCGAAGCCCAGGAACGCGGGCGAGGCGCCGGCGCGGCGGGCGAGCGTCTCGTAGAAGGCGCGCTCCGCCCGCCCCACGGCCGGGTGGTCGGAGCAGTAGCCCGGCGACGACTCGGGGCGGATCGCCTGCCCGTTCGAGGAGACGAACAAGGCGTCCGGGTGCCGCCTTTCCACCCACTCCGGTGCCGAGTCCATGTAGACCTGCACGATCAGCTTCAGGCCTTCGGCCTCGGCGAGCGAGAGCAGCACGTCCAGGCTGTCGAAGCGGTACCGGCCCGGCGCCGGTTCGCCGCTCGCCCAGTCGATCCAGCAGCGGACGGCGTTGAAGCCGAGCGCCTTGATCCGCCTCAGGTCGGCGCGCCAGGCCTCGCGGTGGGCCTCGGGCTCCGCGTCGAGCATCGGCGCGCGTGCCTTGCCGCCGCCGTACCAGACGGCCATCGGGAAGACCTCCGTCGGCGAGACGCGGGCGGCGTCCGGCGCCGGGGCGTCGGCGAAGGCGAGCGGCGAGGCCAGCCACAGGAGCAGGATCCCGGCGCAGGAGCGCAGCATGGCCTCGGAGTGTAAGCCCGCCCAGGGAACGAAAAACCGGTCCGCGCCCAGGCCCCACTACGGGCGGTTCGACTCAATCTCCCTATTTTCAGCAACTTCTACGATCCGCAACACGCGGACTCCCACCACCTGGAGCGGTCCAGATCACCGAGGGGGGCTTGACACGCGTGGCATCGTGACACGGCACTCGCTGTCCGGTTGTCACGGACGCGGTTCTCGGGGCATCTTTAATGGATTCCCCACACGTCGTGGCTCCCCCGGAGGGGCCTGGTTTCCGAATGGCACGATCTCTCGTCATCGTCGAATCGCCCGCCAAGGCGGGCACGCTCGGCAAGTTCCTCGGCCGCGACTTCCAGGTCGTGGCCTGCTACGGGCACGTGCGCGACCTCGAGAAGAAGGGCATCTCGGTCGACCGCGCGAACGGCTACGAGCCGCACTATCGGATCGTGCCCGGCAAGGAGCGCACGGTCGCCGAGCTGTCGAGGCTCGCCCACAAGGCCGACCGCATCTTCCTCGCCGCCGACCCCGACCGCGAGGGCGAGGCGATCTGCTGGCACCTGCACGAGCTGCTGAAGGGCGAGGCCCCGAAGGCCGAGTTCCACCGCGCCGAGTTCCACGAGATCACGAAGTCGGCCGTGACGCGGGCGATCCAGTCGCCCACCGCGATCTCGATGCCGCGCGTGGGCGCGCAGCAGGCACGCCGCATCATCGACCGCCTCGTCGGCTACGAGGTGAGCGAGCTGCTGTGGAACAAGGTCTGGCGCGGGCTCTCGGCGGGCCGCGTGCAGACGGTGGCGCTGCGCATCATCGTCGAGCGCGAGAGCGAGCGCGAGCGCTTCGTCGCGATCCCCTACCACTCGGTGCCGCTGCTGCTGGCCAAGGACGGGGCCGCCTTCGCCGCGCGCGTCGTCGCCTGGCGCGGGCAGAAGCTGCAGTTCGACGGCTCCGACCCGCGCCTGGCCACGGCGGAAGCCGCCGAGGAGGTCCGGGCCCACGTCGAGAAGTCGCAGCTGCGCGTGGTGGCCGTCGAGGCGCGCGAGCGGCGCACGAACCCCGCGCCGCCCTTCACCACCTCCAAGCTGCAGCAGGCCGCGGCCCGCTCGCTCGGCTTCTCGGTGCGCAAGACGATGACGCTGGCGCAGCGGCTCTACGAGGGCAAGACGGTCGGCGACCAGGGCACGGTCGGCCTGATCACCTACATGCGCACCGACTCCGTGCGCACGGTGGACGAGGCGCTGCAGGCGGTGCGCGAGTACGTCGCCCGCACCTGGAGCGAGGCGAGCCTGCCGCCGGAGCCGCGCCGCTACCGCCAGAAGAAGGACGCGCAGGACGCGCACGAGGCGATCCGGCCGACGACGATGGAGCTGCCGCCGGAGGCGGTCGCGCGCCACCTCGAGCCGGACGAGCTGAAGCTGTACCGGCTGATCTGGAGCCGCTTCGTCGCCTCGCAGATGAACCCCTCCGTCAGCGAGGTGACGAGCGTCGACATCGAGGCCCGGCGCAAGGGCTCGAGCGACCTCGCCGGCGTGCGCGCGTCGGGCACGGTGCTGAAGGACCCAGGCTTCCTGCGCGTCTACGGACAGGTTTCCGAGACCGAGTCGCAGAACGCGCCCGAGGACGAAGCCGAGGGCGACGAGGGCAAGGCCCGCCTGCCGGCGCTCGCCCAGGGTGAGGCGCTCGAGCTGCGCGAGGCGCGCGCCGAAAGCCACGAGACGCAGCCGCCGCCGCGCTTCAACGAGGCCTCGCTCGTGAAGTTCATGGAGGAGAACGGCATCGGCCGCCCCTCCACCTACGCCGACATCCTGCGCAAGATCGAGCAGCGCGAGTACGTGCGCAAGAAGGAGCGCCGCTTCATCCCGACGCCGCTCGGCCGGCTGGTGGTCGACCTGATGAAGGAGGGCTTCGAGGACTTCTTCCAGACCGAGTACACGGCCCGGATGGAGGAGGAGCTCGACGAGGTGGCCGAGGGCAAGCTGGACTGGCGCGAGGCGCTCAAGGACTTCGACGCCAAGTTCTCGAAGGACCGCGAGCGCGCGAAGAAGCAGATGCACTCGGTCAAGGCCGGCCTCGAGATGCCGATCGTGCGCGCCGCCTTCAGCGACTTCCGTCTCGCCAACGACCCGGGCGACACCTGCCCGGAGAGCGGCCACCCGCTCAAGCTGCGCATGGGCAAGGCGGGCCTGTTCGTCGCGTGCAGCGGCTACCCCGACTGCACCTACACGCTCGACATCCCCGAGACCGACGAGGACCCGATCGACCCCTCCGAGCTCGAGGGCCAGCTGTGCGAGGAGTGCGGCAGCCCGATGCGCCTGCGCACGGGGAGAAACGGCACGGCGTTCCTCGGCTGCACCGCCTACCCGAAGTGCCGCAACGTGGTCTCGGTGGCGATCACCGGCGGCAAGGCGGAGGCCCGCCCCGACGAGCCGACCGGCGAGAAGTGCCCCGTCTGCGGCCACGACCTGGTGAAGCGCCACGGCCGCTTCGGCGCCTACGTCTCCTGCGCGAACTACCCCAACTGCCTGTACAAGCCGCCCAAGCCCGTCGCGCTCACCGGCGTCAAGTGCCCCGAGTGCGGCCAGGGCGAGATCCTCGAGCGCAAGGGCCGCTTCGGTCCGTTCTACGGCTGCGCCCGCTACCCCGACTGTCGGCGGAACTTCCGGGTGCGGCCGGTGCCCAAGGCCTGCCCGGACTGCGCGACGCCGTACCTGCTCGTGCGCGAGCGCAAGGCGGGCGCCTTCTACGTGTGCGAGAAGGAAGGCTGCGGCTACGACGTCCCGGCCGAGGACCTCGACGCCTACCCGGTGCGCACCGAGATCACCGAGGAGGCGCGCCAGCAGGCCCTGGCGGCGGCGCTGCGCAAGCCCGAGCCGAAGAGGAAGCGCAAGCGGCCCGCGGCCGAGAGCGCCGGGGCGGACGCTGCCGCCTCGGCGGCGCCAAGGCGGGCGAAGGTGACGAAAGCCGCGAAGGCGGCGGCGGCGAAGGCCCAGGCATCGCCGGCGGCCGCCGCGGCGCCGAAAAAGCCCGGCAAGCCCGCGAGGTCCGCCAAGCCCGCCCGCCCGTCGAAGCCGAAGGGCCCCGCGAAGAAGTAGGGCCGGATCCTGGACGTTCAGCCGCCCGAGCGGGCGTTCGCCCGCGGGGGCGGCGAGCGGCTATCCTCTGTCGCCCGTGATCACGCTCGGCCGCCCCGCCCGCACGATCTACCTCACCGGCCTGGCGCAGGGCCTGGCGGGCGCGGCCTTTCCCGCGAGCGCGGTCGTGCTGCGCGGGCAGGGCCTCTCCGACGCGCAGTACGGCTCGCTCTTCGTGCCGCAGATGGCGCTCGCGGCGCTCGGTGCGGCCGCCGGCAGCTGGGTGATGCGGGGCCTCGGGGCGCAGCGCGCGCTCTCGTTCGGCACGCTGCTGATGGGCCTCTCGCAGGCGGCCCTGCTGGTCGCAGGCCTCGCTCACGGCGGCGTCGCCTTCCCGGTCGCGCTGCTCGGCACGTCGCTGCTCGGCCTCGGCGCCGGCATCGCGGCCGGCCCGGTGAACGCCTACCCGCAGCTGCTCTTCCCGCGGCGGGCCGAGAGCGCCGTGCTGGCACTGCACGTGACGACGGGCGCCGGCCTCGCGCTGAGCCCGCTCGTCGCGGGCGCCGCGCTCGGCCGCGGCTGGTGGGCCGGCTTCCCGGTGCTGCTCGTCGGCTACTACCTCTTCCTGGTCCCGCGGATCGAGCGCGAGGATCTGCCGCGAGGGGAGCCGGACCGCGAGCAGACGGCGGCGCGGCGGCCGCTCGGCTCGGCCGTGCTGTGGCTCTTCCTCGCGATCGCGCTGCTCTACGGCGTCACCGAGTCGCAGTTCGGCAGCTGGGGGATCGTGTTCCTCGTGCAGGATCGCGGGCGCGGCGCGGCCGCCGCGGGGCCCGCGGCCGCCGCATTCTGGGGCTGCGTGGCGCTCGGGCGCATCAGCGTCGCCGCGCTGGTGCTGCGCGTCCCGCCCGGCCCCGTGCTGCCGGCGCTCGCCTCCCTGATGGCGCTCGGCTGCCTGCTCGTACCGCTCGCGCAGAGCCCGCGCGGCGCGCTGCTCGTCTTCGCGCTCGGGGGGCTCGGCTGTGGAGCGGTCTTCCCGCTCTCGCTCGCGCTGGCCAGCCGGCGATTCCCGGGCCAGCGCGCGGCGGTCTCGTCCCTGCTCTACGCCGCGCTCGTGTCGGGGCTCGGCATCGGCTCCTTCGCGACGGGCCTGCTGCGGCCGGCGATGGGCCTCGCCAGGATCTACCGGCTGGGCGCCGCGCCACCCGCGCTCGCCTGCCTGCTCGCGCTCGCCGCGCTGCGCGGCGCCGGACGCCCCGCGAGCGCGACACGGGCCCCGGGCGACGAGCCGCCTGTCGTATAGTCGGGCCGCATGAAGATCACCGCGCTGCGCGCCCGCGACATCCGCTTCCCCACCTCGCGCGAGCTGGACGGCTCCGACGCCCTGAACACCGGCGACTACTCGGCCGTCTACGTGACGCTCGAGACGAACGGCCCGCACGTCGGCTACGGCCTCACCTTCACGAACGGCCGCGGGACCGAGATCGGCGTCGCCGCGGCGCACGCCCTGCGCCACCTCGTGGTCGGCCGCGCGCTCGAGGAGATCACGGCCGACTTCGCGGGCTTCTACCACCGGCTCACCCAGGACCCGCAGCTGCGCTGGATCGGCCCCGAGAAGGGCATCGTGCACATGGCGCTCGGCGCCGTGGTCAACGCGATCTGGGACCTTTGGGCGCGGCGCGAGGGCAAGCCCGTCTGGAAGCTGCTGGCCGACCTCACGCCGCAGCAGACGGTGGGCTGCGTGCCGTTCCTCTGGATCTCCGACGCGCTGACCAGGGACGAGGCGCTCGCCCTGCTCGAGCGCCACGCCGCGACGCGGCCCGCGCGCGAGGCGCAGATGCGCGAGCGCGGCTTCCCCGCCTACACGACCTCGACCGGCTGGCTCGGCTACCCCGACGAGAAGGTGCGCCGGCTGTGCCGCGAGGCGCTGGCGCAGGGCTTCACCCACTTCAAGATGAAGGTGAGCCAGGACCGGGCCGGCAACCTGCGCCGGGCCGCGCTGATGCGCTCGGAGATCGGTCCCGGCTGCCGCTTGAGCATGGACGCGAACCAGTGCTGGGACGTGGGCGAGGCGATCGAGCACGTCAAGGCGCTCGCCCATTTCGACCCCTGGTGGATCGAGGAGCCCACGAGCCCGGACGACGTGCTCGGCCACGCCGCGATCGCCCGGGCGATCGCGCCCCTCAAGGTGGCGACCGGCGAGATGTGCCAGAACCGCGTGATCTTCAAGCAGCTGCTGCAGACGGGCGCCCTCGGCTACTGCCAGGTCGACGCCTGCCGCGTCGGCGGCGTGAACGAGGTGCTCGCGATCCTCCTGCTCGCCGCCAAGTTCGGCGTGCCGGTCTGCCCGCACGCGGGCGGCGTGGGCCTGTGCGAGTACGTGCAGCACCTGGCGATCTACGACTACATCGCCCTCAACCCCTCGCTCGAGGACCGCTACTGCGAGTACGTCGACCACCTGCACGAGCACTTCGTGCACCCGGTGCGCATCGTCGACGCGCGCTACCAGGCGCCGCTCGAGCCGGGCTACTCGATCGAGATGAAGCCGCAGTCGCTCGACGCGCACGAGTACCCTGGCGGCCGCGAGTGGGCCGCCGAAAGGAGCCGCCCATGACCCGAGTGAACGCGCGCGTCGCGCCCCTGCTCGCCGCCCTCGTCGCCCTGCCCTGCCTCGCCCGCGCCGCCGACGACGGCTTCGTCGACCTCTTCGACGGGAAGACGACCGCCGGCTGGGTTCAGCGCGGCGGCAAGGCTGCCTACACGGTCGAGGACGGGGCGCTGGTCGGCCGCACGGTGCCCGGCGAGAAGAACAGCTTCCTCTGCCCGCCGAAGGAGTACGCCGACTTCGTGCTCGAGTTCGAGGTCTGGGTGGACCCGACCGTGAACTCCGGCGTGCAGGTCCGCTCGCAGTCGAGCCCCGCCTACCGCGACGGGGTGGTCCACGGCTACCAGGTCGAGATCGACCCGTCGGCGCGCGCG
Source organism: Vicinamibacteria bacterium (assembly GCA_044229815.1). Classification (GTDB taxonomy): domain Bacteria; phylum Acidobacteriota; class Vicinamibacteria; order Fen-336; family Fen-336; genus DATBSL01. The sequence continues at coordinate 7,568 of JBGASI010000198.1, forward strand.
TGGAGCGGCGGGATCTACGACGAGCAGCGCCGCGGCTGGTTGCAGAACCCCAAGGACGACCCGGCCGCGCAGAAGGCCTTCAAGGTCGACGAGTGGAACCGCTACCGCGTCGAGGCAGCCGGCGACCGGCTGCGCACGTGGATCGGCGGCGTCGCCGTCTCCGACCTGACGGACGGCCTGACGCGCTCGGGCTTCATCGGCTTCCAGGTCCACCAGGCCAAGGAGCCCGGCCTCACGGTCAAGTGGCGCCACATCCGCCTGAAGGAACTGCCGCGCGCCGCGACCGGGCTCGCGCCGAACACGCTCTCCGACGAGGAGCGTCGGGACGGCTGGGCCCTGCTCTGGGACGGCCAC
>JBGASI010000199.1:0-7911 GCA_044229815.1 Vicinamibacteria bacterium
GAAGAACCTCGCCTGGGTCGCGGCCACGCGGACCACCCCGAAGGCGGCGATCTCGCCCTTGTCGGCGTCGGGCAGCAGCTTCGTCACCACCTCGCCACGCTCCGCCGTGGCAATCTCCGCGGCCGACAACCCGATCGTCCGGGACAGGAAGCCGAGCTGACCGGGCTCCTCGGCCGGCACCGCGGCCGCGAACGACATCCCCACTGCAGCCGCCGTCGCGACCACGGCCCAGACGCCATGCTTCCCTCTCATCACGCTGCGCCCCTTTCCGGCGGTGTCCCGCCCGCCGCGCAAGTCTGCACCGACTCGGGGGCGGCGCGCTATCCGCTCACTGCCTGGCGGAGCCTCCGCCCAGGCTCTCCGACCACGAGGCCCGGCCCTGGCCGGTTGCGGATAGCCAGCCGTGCGCCGGATGGCCCACAATCGACGGGGAGGTGATCCCTTGACCGTGAATCGGCGCCTGTGGCGGACTCTCGGGACACTCGCGCTCGCGTCGGCGCTCGGGCTCGTGCACGCGTGCAGCCGGCCGGAGCGCGCGCGGGCCTCGCAGGCCACGCCCGGCACGGCCGGGGCCACTCCTCCTGGACCGGCCGAGGCCGCGGGCCCGGTCTCGCCCGAGGTCCAGGCCACCGTGCAGGGCGTCCTCGACGCAGGCCGCCACCCCGCGCTCTCCTGGCCCGAGATCACGGGCGTCCTCCCGGCCCTGAAGACGCTGTACGCGGCCGAGCCCGACCGGCTCTTCTGGTTCGACGGCCAGTCGCCGAGCGCAGCCCTCGCCGGCGCTCTCGACGTGCTGGCTCACGTGGAGAGCCAGGGCTTCAGCCCCGCGGACTACGACGCGCTCCCCCTCGCCCGGCAGTGGGACGCGCTGCGCGCGACCCCGGCCCCGTCGGCACGCGACCGCGCGCTGTTCGACGTCGCGCTCACCGTCTCCTCGATGCGCCTGCTCTCGTCGGTCCACGAGGGCCGGGTCGACCCGCGCAACGTCGGCTTCGACTACGACGTGAGCGCCAAGCGCCTGGATCTGGCGGCCGCCCTGCGCGCGGCGCGCGACGCCGGCGGGCTCGCGGCGGCGGTGGCCGCGGCCGAGCCGCCCTTCCCCGTCTACCGCCGCCTCGTCAAGGCCCTGGCCGCCTACCGCGCGCTGGCCGCGGCCGGCGAGCCGCCGAGCGTGCCGGCGCTCGCCGCCGGCCAGAAGAAGGTCGCCCCCGGCAAGCCCTGGGCGGGCGCCGTCGCGCTCGCGGCGCGCCTGCGCGCCTTCTCCGACCTGGCGGCGGACGCGCAACCTGCGGGGGCGGCGGCCGACGGCACGCCCCTCTACGCGGGTGCGCTCGTGGACGCGGTCAGGCGCTTTCAGGGCCGTCACTCGCTCGAGCCCGACGGCGCGATCGGGCCCGGCACGATCGATGTCCTCAACGTCCCGGTGGCGACCCGCGTCCGGCAGATCGAGATGGCGCTCGAGCGGGAGCGCTGGCTGCCCGAGATGCTCCGGGAGCCCCTCGTCTTCGTGAACGTGCCGCTCTTCCGGCTCTGGGCCTACGACCCGGACCAGCCGGACGAGCCGCTGCGCATGAACGTGGTGGTCGGCAAGACGCTCGGCCACGCGACGCCGATCTTCATCGACCAGATGGAGTACGTGATCTTCCGGCCCTACTGGAGCCCGCCGCCGGGCATCGTCCGCTCGGAGATCGTGCCCCACGCGCGGCGGGACCCGGCCTATCTCGAGCGCCAGAACATGGAGATCGTGGCGAGCGGGTCCGAGACGGCGCCGGCGCTGCCGGGTACCCCCGAGAACCTGGACAAGGTGCTGTCCGGCCGGCTCTTCGTCCGCCAGAAGCCCGGGGAGCGGAACTCGCTGGGGCTGGCCAAGTTCATCTTCCCGAACTCCGAGAACGTCTACATGCACGGAACGCCGGCCCAGGCGCTCTTCGCCCGGGCTCGCCGCGACTTCAGCCACGGCTGCATCCGCCTCGAGGAGCCCGCCCGGCTCGCCGCCTGGGTGCTGCGCCAGTCGCCGGAGTGGACACCGGAGCGGATCGACGCCGCGATGCGGGGCGATCGTCCGACCCAGGTCAACCTGAAGAAGAAGCTCACCGTGATCCTCTTCTACGACACGGCCTACGTCGACTCGAAGGGTGTCGTTCACTTCTCGGACGACTACTACGGCCACGACGCGCGGCTCGAGCAGGCGCTGCGCCACGGCTACCCCTACCCGCGCAGGAGCTGAAGCCCCGCAGGCGAGCTACTCAGCGCAGGATCCGGGGAAACGCGCCGCCGATGCGACCTTCGTGATAGCGGAGTTCTGCCCGCCGAAGTGTTTCTCCGAGCGCGGCCGGGTCCCCTCGGTACGGTTCCCCGTCGCCGGTAAGCACCGCCCGGCCAGCCTCGTCTGCGGGCAGGGCCGCGACGATCTCCCGCGCGGTGTCGAGGATGGCTCGCCACCGGCGCGCCAGGCTCGAGGCGTCCGGGGCATCCCCCTCGAAGTCGAGACCGCGCAGCTCGGTCTCGGAATAACGGGCCGACCGCGCGGCCAGTTCGAGAATGGAGGTGGGACTGAAGCCGGGGTCCTTGCCACACGCGGCCCAGGCGAGGTAGCCGAGCGGCTGGACCTCGCGGTCGCAGGTCAGGGTGTCGACGAAGTCGCGGGGCTCGACGCGGCCGACCAGGGCGAGCACCTTGCTGGTGGCGAGATCGAAAGGATGCAGGACGAGGCCGAGCTCCGCGTGCGCCACGAGGGGGAAGAAGCGGTAGGCGCTGTCGTGCGCCCACTGGATCACCACGCTGTCGTCGCCACGTCTGACCTCCGCCTCGACGAACGTGGGCCGCTCGCGAATCACCGAGAGCCGATAGCCCTCCTCCTCGAGCGAGCGGCGATCGGCGACCCACGAGGCCGCGAGCGCCGCCTCCGTGTCGTGGAAGAGGTCGATGTCCCGCGAGAGGCGGGGGGCCCGGAGCAGTTCGTTCAGCGCTGCCCCGCCGGCGACGTAGCTTTCGCCGCTACGGATGCGGTTGTCGGCTATGAGCCGGCAGACGTCGCGCTGGAAGGGCGTGAGAGCCATTGGCGAATCCGGGCCGCGCGCCGGAAGCCGTCGCGACTCCCGTGGTGCTGGATGGCGTCGAGCACCCGGTGGGCTTCCTCGATCGTGGCGGGGTAGTAGTCGCGCCGCAGGAACCACAGACAGCGGTCCCGGCACTCGTCCACGAGCTCGCGCAGCGCGGCTTCCGTTTCGAGCGACGGCAACGACATCTCGTCATTCTACCTGCGGGCGCTCTCCGCCGTCAGTCGCGCCACCAGCCGAGGACGTCCTTGCCGATCGACCAGCGCGAGCCCCGCTCGGCCCTGGCGCCCTTGCCGCGCACCCAGTAGTCCAGCTTGGCCTGCACCAGCCCGCTCGAGTGCTCCGTCTCGAGCCAGGAGTTCACGAAGTTGACGAGCCCCTGCTCCCCGCGGGGGACCGCGAACGCGATCGGGACGCTCCCGAGGCCGGGGGCCGGCACGACCGCGGAGAACTGCGGGTAGAGCAGGCTGTAGGCCGTGCCCCGCCCCAGGCCCGTGTACATGGCGTCGAAGCGCCCCGCCGGCGCCTCGACGAACTCGGGCAGGCCGCTGACGGGGATCACCTCGGCGTCCGGCAGCAGGGTCTCGAGCCTCAGGATCCAGGCAGGCGCCTGGATGACGGCCACGCGCAGCCCCTGCTTCTCCCGCGCGTGCTCCAGCGTCGCCAGTTCCTCGCGCTGGTAGTCGCGCACGAGGAACGCCCAGGTCTCGTGGGCCGCCGGGCGCGAAAGCAGTTCCTTCTTCCCTTCACCCGGCCGGATCCGGCCCATCGCGAGGTCGCAGGCCCCGCTCGCGAGCCGCTCGGCGCGCTCCTCGCGGCGCACGGGCACGAGCTCCAGGCGCAGGCCAAGCTCGGCCGCCAGGGCGTGCGCCAGGTCGGGCTCGAAACCCACGGCCTCGCCCCGGCTGTTGCGGTAGGACCACGGCACCTCGTCCGCGGTCACGCCGAAGCGCAGGCTGCCCCTCTTCAGGATCTCCTCGAGCCGCTGGCCGGCGACCGGTGCGACCTCGACGGCCCCGGGCGCGGCCGGGGGCTCGACCGCGGCGAGGGCACCCCAGGCCCCGGTCAGACGGAGCCGGTCGAAGGTATCGGCGGCCCGCTGCGGGCCGGGCAGCACCTTGTCGAGCAGGAGTCGGCTGCCGAAAAGGAACGCGCCCACGACGACCACGCTGCCGACGCCGAACACGGCCAGCCGGGTCCTGTCCACGCGCAGCCGGCCCGCCATGAGGTGGGCGCCGAGCAGGGCCAGCGCGAACGTGTGCATGGCGGCCGCCGCGCTGCCGGTGCGGCTGTTGAGGACGCTCGAGACGAGGAAGAGCTGGAACAGGTCCGCTGGAATCCGCGCGAGGTCGAGCAGGAACGGCACCGCCGTGTTCAGGCTTCCGAACAGGCTCAGCAGGCCGGCGCCAGCCAGCGTGGGATACCTTGACGCGGGCACCGGCGCGCCGATGAACCAGCCGGCGAAGAGGATGAAGCTCAGGCTCAGCAGCTTCGCGCTGTGCGGGAAGGTGAAGGACGTTGGCACCAGGACGCCCACGGCTTCGTCCGCGTCGTCCTTCCCGAGGCCGGCCTCGTCGAGCAGCGTCTTGCCCCGCTCGGCCAGCAGCGGCAGCACGATGAACAGGTTGGCCGTCACGAACGCCGTCAGCAGCGGGTCGATCGCGAGCGACACGATGCGCCGGTAGGACAGGCCGGTCAGCGCCGAGACGAGGCCGGGCAGGAGCCACAGCGAGAGAATGAGCGCGAGGCCCGTGTAGACGAGCAGGAACGCCTGCAGCCGCTCGAACTCCTCGAGGCGCAGCGTCCCCGCCGAGTGGCCGGCGATCGCGAACAGGCCGAGTGGCGTCAGCTTCACGAGCAGGGTCCCGGCCCGCCCGAGCGCGTCGTTGACGAGGTCGAGCACCGCGAGGATGCGCTCCTTGCCGGGCAGGCCGAGCACCGCGAGACCCAGCAGCACCGAGAACACCACCACGGCCGGCACGACGTTGTTCGCGAGCGAGCGGAACGGGTTCGACGGGATGTAGAGGTCGAGCCAGTCGATCCTCGGCTCGCTGGAGACCTCGCTGCTCGCGTAGAAGGAACCGCCCTTGTCGGGCGGCAGGGCGAGCGGGCTGAGGAAGACGATCGCCAGGCTGAGCGCCCAGAGGAGCAGGAGCGCCAGCCCGCCCTTGGACGCGAGCCGCCGCGCCTGGGCGGGCGTGCCGCGCGCGATCCCCGCGATCAGCGAACCGACCACGTAGGGCAGCACGGTGACCTGGAGCAGCTGCACGAAGCCCCGGGCCGGCAGGTCCAGGAAGGACGCCTTCTCTCCGAAGAAGAGGCCGACCGCGAGGCCGGCCGCGAGGCCGAGGAAGATCTGCTTCGAGAGGCTCATGAGGCCCGAGTATAGGACGCGAGCGCGGTGTCAGTCCTCGAGCAGCTTCGCGTAGCGCAGCGGCTGCGCCACGTTCTTGACCGCCTTCTCCTGCAAGGGCCCGAAGCGCAGCGCCCGCACCGCCGGGTCCGCGACTCCGGCCAGCGCTTCCAGGGCCGACTGCATCACGAGGGTCTCCCGGAAGCCGCCCAGCCCCTGCAAGCGCGCGGCCTGGTTCATCCCGGTGGAAAAGGACGTGTAGCTGCGGTTGGGGCCGAAGAGGCCGCACGAGCTGTGGGCCAGGTTGACGCCGATGGCGACGCCGAGGCCGGGCAGCCCGGTCAGCTCGCCGAGGCGCGCCACCTTCGGGTGGGCGCTCATCGTCTCGCGCGTGAAGCGCTGGATCTCGATGGCCGCCCGCAGCGCGCCGGCCGCCCGCTCGCCCGGCGGGTCGGCGAAGAAGGGCGGCCCCCAGAGGCCGATCACGCAGTCGCCCACCATCTTGTCGAAGACGCCGCCGTGGCGGTGGACGATGCGCACGGCCTCGGCGGACCAGTCGTCGACGAAGGTGCCGATCCGCTCGGGCCGCTCCAGCACCTGCTCGCAGATGCGCGTGAAGCTGTTGATGTCGGCGAACAGGATGCCGATGTCCTCGGCGCGCGGGTCGAGGTAGCGCCGCTCGTAGTCGGGGTCCTGCAGCAAGCGGTCGATGGCCGGGCCGGAGAAGAACTGCGCGAGGTGGATGCGCTCGCGGTTGTAGTCGACGAGCCGCTGCGACAGCGTGGAGGCCAGCAGGCGCAGCAGGTCCATCGTGTAGGCCGAGAAGGGCTCGCCCGTCGCCGACCAGACGAGGATCTTCCCGAGCGCCCCCGTCTCGGCGGAGCCCGAGATGAGGACGGTCTCGAAGGCCCGCCGGCCCCCCCAGACCTCCTTCAGCTTCCGGTCGCGGGGCGCGACCAGGCCCGGCCCATGGCGGTGGATCGCCGCGTCGAGCGCCTCGTGGCGCCGGCCGTTCGAGGCGTGCTCGAGCTGGCCGTGGCGGTAAAAGCGGTAGTGCAGCGCCCCGGTGTCCACGGCGTCGCGGTACAGCACGCAGAATCCCGGCAGGTCCACGCTGTCGCACAGGGCCCGCACCGCGCCGTCCATGCCGAGCTCGAACACGCGGCTCTCGAGCGAGCGGTTCACCGCCACGAGCAGCTGCTGCTTCTCGGCGGCCGTCTGGATCGAGGCGAGCACCGTGTCGAGCTCCTCGGCGATCGCGTCGACCACCCGCAGCAGGCGGGCCGCGTCGGACGTGCGCTCGCCCCGGAACACGACCGAGAGGCTGCCGACCGCGTGCCCCGCGAGGTCGAGCGCCTGCGAGACGACCGTGTCGCCGCCCTCGAGGAGCCTCACCCCGAAGCCGGCGCCGGCGCCGGCCGTCAGCGAGGTGGGGGAAGCCCCGCCGAAGTCGCCGTGGGCGAAGGTCTCCTCCTCCAGCTCCTCGTTCTTAGTCGTGACCGCGATGCCCTGCGCCGCGATCAGGCGGACGAGCGGGGGAAAGGCGCGCCTGAACGTCTGCGCCAGCCCCTCCCGCGCCTTGAGGGACTCCTCCAGGAGGTCATCCAGCATCTGGCTGACCTCCCGGAGCGTCTTCAGCTCGTCCAGCGTCAGGTCCGGGGCGTTCATGACTTCACGCGGGCCGGCCGCCTCGAGCGGCCGGCCCGGCGGGCTCCGAGCTCCTACAGGTGCCAGCCGTCCCGGTACTCGCGCCTGACGTAGGCGTTGGCGTCGGCGTCGTTCGTGACCTCCATCGCCTCGCCGTTCCACAGCAGCTCGCGGCCGGGGAAACGCACCGCCAGGTTCCCCATGAGCACGGTCTCGGACAAGGGGCCGGAGTAGTCGAAGTTCGAGCTCGCCGGCCGGCCGTCCTTGCAGGCGCGGATCCAGTCCTTCTCGTGACCGTCCGGGCCGTCGGGGATGCGGTCCAGCGTCCGGGGCGGCCGGCGGTACCGCTTCATCCGCGACTCGGGGACGATGCGGGGCGACTCACCGTAGCAGCCCGCCATGATCGAGCCCTCTTCGCCGATCAGCAGGATGCCGCCGTCCTCGTCGCCCATCCGCCGTCCCGGCTCGAGGCCGGCCGGGCGCGCGGGCATCAGTCCCCCATCCCACCAGGTCATGCTGACCTCGGGCATTCCCTCGCGGGCCGGGAACCTGTAGCGCACGATGGTCGAGCGCGGGAACATCTCGTTCTTCGACTTCGCCTCCTCGAAGAACGCCTGCCAGTACTTCGAGACGTTCGCCTCGACGCTGACCGGGTACTTCAGCTTCAGCGCCCAGAACAGCGGGTCGACGATGTGGCACGCCATGTCGCCGAGCGAGCCGGTGCCGAAGTCCCACCAGGCCCGCCACTTCGCCGGGTGATAGGTCGGGTGGTACGGCCGCACGCGGGCGGGTCCGAGCCAGAGGTCCCAGTCGAGGCCCGGGGGCGGCGCCGGCGTCTCCGTCGGGCGGTCC
>JBGASI010000200.1:0-7900 GCA_044229815.1 Vicinamibacteria bacterium
TACCACGTGATGGCGTCGAACCGGATGGTCCGCGTCGGCCCCCAGAGCTACCGCGCGACCTGCACCCCGGCGGCGCTGCCGGTCAACGAGGGCGCCCTTCCGGCGCCCCCGGCCGGCTGCTCGCTGCCGGCGAGCCGCGAGGTCGCCTGCTCGAAGGAGGAGTACGGCGGGGTCTACCGCGACGACGTCCTGGCCGCCATCGCCCAGGTCCAGAAGGACAAGCCGGGGTTGTTCGACTTCACGGAGATCAACCCCGGCACCGACTGGCCCAAGCTGAAGGACCTCGACGGTTATCTCGCCGCCGTCGTGCAGATCCTGGCGAAGCAGGGCTACTGCGCGCAGGTGCAGGAGGAGTTGCAGATCAAGCGCGGCTCGAACGCCTTCAGCGAGCAGTACAAGATCGACTACTCGCACCAGTACATCCGGACGGGCTCGGGCATCTACCGCTCGAGTTGCTACCCCGCGGCGTTCTGACCGCGGGGTGGGAGGTCTTCCGGTGTTCAGTCGAACTGGACGGTCCGCGATACTAACTCCTTTGTCGTCTAAGAGTTGACCGACCGAGGCCCTTCGGTTAGATTGAGCGCCGGTCGTCGGCACGCGGCGGTTTCGGCCCGCAGGGCGAACGCCGGGTGCGACGTCGGACCAGGTGAGGAGCGGCGGAGGACGCCCATGGTGGTTGTTCGGACGGACCGAAGGTCTTCCGTGGCCCTGGGCATCCTGCTTTGCGCGGGCGCGCTCCTGTCGCTCGCCCGCTGCGGGGGCAGCGCGACGCCCCCCACCACGCCGACCCCCGCACCGACCGTCCAGCCCACGGCGGCGCCCACCCCGACTCCGACCCCGGGCCTGCCGGCCGGGATGACCTGCAACCCCACACCGCCGCCACTGCTCAGGATGCACGTCAAGATCCACGCGGACGAGGCCGGCCGGGTCGTGCTCGACTCCAAGCCGCTGGTGGCCAACATCGACCACTACTGCGACCGGGTCGGTTTCGGCGACTGGAAGTTCTGCGACACCCGCCCGGAGGGCGACCTGCAGCGCGTCGCCTGCGACTACATGGCGACGGGCCGCTCGGCGGAGACCGAGCGCTGGGGGCCGACCTGGTACTACAACGGGCAGCTGTGCAGCAACACCACGCAGTGCGCCAACCACCCCACCGAGCAGTTCATGGCGATCGCCAGGAACAGCGGCACCTTCATGGCCTGCGCCGCGGACGCCGTCCCGGTGTCGCCGGAAGGCACGCGTTGTGGCACGATCGAGATCAAGTAGGGAACGCCCGATCGAGCTCTCGTACGGTTCCATGTACTGCCGCGGGACGCGTCTGACACCACCGCGGCCCTTGAGGATGTGCGGATGATGACTCGAAGCGACCGGTCTTCTCGCGCGGGCGGCGTGGCCCTCGTCACCCTGCTGGCCCTCTCGTGCGGCGGCGGCGGTTCCTCGACGTCCCCGACCGTCACCCCCACGCCGTCCACGACTCCGACACCGCCCCCGGTCACGGGAGTGACCTGCCCGCTCGGCAAGGGCAGCGTCGTCACCGAGTGCAGCCGGGGCAAGAGCTCCACCCTGCTGGGCGAGGTCGGCACGGCGATCGACCTGCTGGCCCAGCAGCCGAACCAGAAGGCCGTCGACCCAAAGGACGAGGCGAGCCCGGGGTCGTATCGCGTCCTCGACCCGAAGGCGCTGATCGACGGCGTCGCGGCCAACCTGCGCGCCGCGGGCCTTTGCGCCCAGGCCGACTACGACTACCCGCTCGAGCGGCTCAACGTGAAGAGCACGAACGACGTCTCCGAGGACTTCAGCCTCATCCTCTCGTCGGGCTACGTCCGCCGCGGCATCGGGTCCTATCGCCAGAGCTGCGCGCCGGCGGCGTTCCCGATCGACGCGGACGCGGCCTGGCCACCCTCGGGTAGCGGCTGCGGCAAGCCCTATCCCCCGCCGATCACGCGCTTCAACTCGAAGATCCACCTGTGGGGACCGGACTACGTGACGCTCGACTCGACGGCGATCGTCGGGCCGGACCTCGCGTACTGCACGCTGATCGGCTACACCGACGGCCGGGACCAGTGCCCGGTCCGGGTCGAGGGAGACCCCGAGCGCGGGCCGTGCGAGCGCTGGGCCGTGGGCAAGGCCAAGGACACCGGCCGTTGGGGCCCGACCTGGACCTTCAACGGCGAGTACTGCAAGGGCCTCGCGGTGAACGGCTGCGAGAACCACCCCGACAACCAGTACGGCCTGCTCGCAGCGAAGGGCGGGAAGTACGTGATGTGCGGCCAGAACTTCGCGTGCGGCCAGGTGTTCGTCGACCGCTAGCGGCGCCGGCTCAGTCGTAGTCGGTGCGTGGCCCCCGCTCGCCGAGGCCCATCTCGCCGAGCAGGCCCTCGTTCTCGCGCCAGTGCTCGCGGACCTTGACGAACAGGCCGAGGAAGACCTTCGTGCCGAGGAAGGCCTCGATCTGCTGGCGCGCCTCGCTGCCGACGGTCTTCAGCATCGAGCCGCCGCGCCCGATCAGGATGCCCTTCTGGTTGTCGCGCTCGACGAGGATCGAGACCTCGATCCGCACGAGGCCCCCCTCCTCCTCCTTGAACGAGTCGATCACGACGCCGGTGACGTAGGGGATCTCCTCCCGCGTGTGGTGCAGGATCCGCTCGCGCACCATCTCGGCGACGAAGAAGCGCTCCGGCAGGTCGGTCAGGAAGTCGTCCGGGTAGAGCGGCTTTCCTTCCGGCAGGCGGCCGATCAGCACCTTCTCCAGGCGGTCGACGTTGTCGCCGTCGCGGGCCGAGATCGGCACGATGTCCTGGAAGCTGCCGAAGCGGCCCCAGTTCTCGAGCGCCGGCAGCAGCCGGGGCTTCGCCATCTTGTCGATCTTGTTGAGCGCCAGCACCACCGGCAGGCCGGCCTGCACCAGCAGGCGCTGGATGAAGGCGTCGCCGGGCCCGGGCGGCTCGTTCGCCTCGTTGACCCACAGCACGACGTCGCCCTGGCCGATGCTCTTGAGAGCGGTGTCGACCATCCGCCGGTTCATCTCGTGCATCGGCTTGTGGATGCCCGGCGTGTCGAACAGCACGAGTTGCGCGGCCGGCCGGTTCACCACGGCCAGGATCCGGTTGCGGGTCGTCTGCGGCTTGTCGGAGACGATCGCGACCTTCTGTCCCACCAGCCGGTTGACGAGCGTCGACTTGCCCACGTTCGGCCGGCCGATCACCGTCACGAAGCCGGCTCGGAAGCCGGCGGCCTTCTCTTCTTCGCTCATGCGGACTCCGTGACCGGCTCGCGCCGGAAGCGCGCGCGGTTGACGCGCTTTCTCTCGGCGGCCAGGACCTCGACCTCGAAGCCGCGGTAGCGCTTGCGCTCCCCCGCCCGGGGGATCTGGCCGAAGATCGAGGTGACGAGGCCGCCCACGGTGTCGATCTCCTCGTCGAGCGACAGCTCGGTCTCGAGCGCCTCCTCGAGCCGGTCGACGCCGAGCCGGCCGTCGGCCACCACGCTGCCGTCGGGCTCCACCATCAGCGGGTCGCCCTCGACGTCGTACTCGTCCTTGATCTCGCCCACCAGCTCCTCGACGATGTCCTCGACCGTGACGATGCCGGCCGTCCCGCCGTACTCGTCGATCACCACGGCGAAGGTCACACGGCGCGCCTGCATCTCGCGCAGCAGGTCGGCGATGCGCTTGGTGTCCGGCACGAGGTGCGCCGCGCGGGCGAGCCGGCCGACCGGCGCCTCGTCCCCGCCCTGGTAGCCGAGCAGGTCGCGCACCTCGACGACACCCTGGATGTCGTCGAGGTCCTCGCCGTAGACCGGGATCCGACTGTACTTGCTCTCGATCATCAGCCGGCGCAGCTCCGCCACCGGCGCGATCGCCGGGATCGCCGAGATGTCCGGGCGCGGAGTCATCACCGCGCGCACCAGCGTGCCGCTGTAGCGGTCGAGCGCGTCCACCAGCCGCTCCTCGTCGGGCTGCTGCACCGGCGGCGGCGGCAGCTCCGGGGTGAGCGAGGGGCCCTCGTCGGCGTCGTCGGGGACCGGGACGGCCCGCCGACGCAGCGGCGCGGTCACCGGCCCGAGCGCGCACGCCCACAGGTGGAAGGCGGGCAGCAGGCGCAGGAAGCTGGTCTCGGGGTCCTGCCGCGCGAGCACGTAGGGCACGCTGACGCGGAACAGCAGCAGGTAGGCCATCATCAGGCCGAAGGCGCAGAGCATCGCCCAGTGCTCGACGAGGCGGAACACCATCGAGGTGATGATCACCGTCATCCCGACGTGGGCCGTGTAGGTGCCCAGGTGCACCGGGATCAGCAGCCGCGGCGGGTCGTCGATGTAGCGCTGGGCCAGCTCGACCCGCGCCTCGTCGCCGAAGCCGACCTGGGTGAGCCGCCGCCGCTTGAGCAGGTTGAACGACACCTCGACCGTGGCGAGGAACATCGACAGCGCGGTCAGCAGCAGCACGAGCAGCGCCTGGAGCGGGATCACGTGGCCCCCAGCAGGCGCCGGCGCAGACGGCGCTCGAGCCTTTCCATGGTCCCGTCGTCCGTCTCGTGGTCGTAGCCCAGCACGTGCAGCAGGCCGTGCAGGACGAGCACGTCGAGCTCCCGGGGCAGGGTCCGGCCCAAGGCCCGCGCGTTGCGCCGGGCGGTCTCGACGCTGATCACGACGTCGCCCAGGCCGCCCTCCCCGCCGTCGCCCGGGAACGACAGCACGTCGGTCGGTTTGTCCTTGCCGCGAAACTCGCGGTTGAGGCGGCGCAGCAGGCGGTCGCCCGCGATCACCACCACGAGCTCGCCCGTGACGCCCAGCGTCCGCGCCGCGCCTTCCAGCACGCGCCGCAGCCGCGTCAGCGCGACGCGCTGCCGGCGCTGGCGGTTGAGCAGCGTCACCCGGATCGTGGCTCGTGGCTCCGCGCTCACCGGCTCGCGACCTTTTCCTGCCCCCAGCGCTCGTACGCCCGGATGATCGACTGCACGAGCCGGTGCCTCACCACGTCCTTGTCGTCGAAGTAGCAGAAGGCGACACCCTCGGTCCCGGAGAGCACCGAGATCGCCTCCACCAGGCCCGAGACGCGGCCCGAGGGCAAGTCGATCTGGGTGATGTCGCCGGTGACGACCACCTTGGAGCCGAGGCCGATGCGCGTCAGCACCATCTTCATCTGCTCGGTGGTCGTGTTCTGCGCCTCGTCGATGATCACGAAGGCGTCCGAGAGCGTGCGCCCGCGCATGAAGGCGATCGGCGCCACCTCGATCTGGTTGCGTTCGAACAGCCGCTCCACCTTCTCGTACTCGATCAGGTCGTAGAGGGCGTCGTAGAGGGGGCGCAGGTAGGGATCGACCTTCTGCTGCAGGTCGCCCGGCAGGAAGCCCAGCTTCTCGCCCGCCTCGACCGCAGGCCGCGCCAGGATCACGCGGTTGACCTGCTTGCTGGCCAGGTAGGAGATGGCCTGGGCGACCGCCAGGTAGGTCTTGCCGGTCCCGGCGGGACCGATGCCGAAGACCATGTCGTTCTTCGCGATCTGGTCGAGGTAGGCCCGCTGGTTGAGGCTGCGCGGAACGACCACCTTCTTGCCGCCGCGCACCGCGGACTTGAGCAGGTAGTCGCGCAGCCGCGTCTCGCCGTCGCGGGCCAGCAGCTGCCCGGCCAGGCGCACGTCGGCCGAGCCGACGGCGTAGCCGTCCTTCATCAGCTGCGCCAGCTGCTCGAACACCTGCCCGGCCAGGGCCTGGCCCCGCTCGTCGCCGTCGATCAGCAGCTCGCTGCCCTGCGAGCGGATGCGGACCTTGAACGTCTCCTCGAGGAAGCGCAGGTTCTCGTCGTGGTTTCCGAACAACGTCTCCAGGCCCCGGTCCGGGACGGACACGCGCGTCATGGGAGATCCAATGCCACTAAGCTAGCACAGCCTCACTTGCGCATCGCCAGAAGCCCCAGCTCCCGCACCTGCTCGTCGCGGACGCCCGCCGGAGACCCCGTCATCAGGTCGGTGCCGCTCGCCGTCTTCGGGAAGGCGATCACCTGGCGCAGCGAGGTCTCGCCCGCGAGCAGCATGGCGATGCGGTCGAGGCCGAGCGCGATGCCGCCGTGCGGCGGCGTGCCGTACGAGAGCGCCTCGAGGAAGTAGCCGAAGCGCTCGCGCGTCTCCTCGTCGGAGAGCGCGAGCAGCTTGAACACCTTCGCCTGCATCGCCGAGTCGTGGATCCTGATGCTGCCGCCGCCCACCTCGTAGCCGTTGAGGACGATGTCGTAGGCCTTGGCGCGCACCCGGCCCGGCTCGGAGTCGAGCAGCGCCGCGTCCTCGTCGAGCGGCGCGGTGAACGGGTGGTGGAGGCTGACGTAGCGGTTCGCCTCGCGGTCCCACTCGAAGAGGGGGAAGTCCATCACCCACAGGAAGCGCCAGGCGCGCTCGTCGACGAGCTTGAACTCCTTGCCCAGCTCGAGCCGCAGGATGCCCATCGCCATGGCGACCGGGCCCTCCTTGTCGACGCCGATCAGCACGGTGTCGTCCTTGCGTGCCCCGACCTTCTCGAGCAGCCTGCGGCCGACCTCGGCCGAGGCGCCCTTCTCGGTCATCTTGGCCAGCTGGTCGTCGTTCGCCTTGAGCACGAGCAGCGGCCGCTTCTCGCCGCGCGCGTCCGGCACGATCCGGCCCAGCCACAGGTCCTCGTTGATCTTGCGCATGCGCGTGCCCGACAGGCCCGCCGAGGCCGGGACGACCAGCGCCCGGGCGCGCGCGCCCGCGGCCAGCAGCTCCGGGTAGTTCGCGAAGCCGAGCAGCGCCAGCTCGTCGCTGACGTCGGTGATCGGCATCTCGAAGCGCAGGTCCGGCTTGTCCGAGCCGTACTTCAGGATCGCGTCGGCGTAGCTCAGCCGCGGGAAGGGTGCCGTGACGTCCACCCCGATCGTCTTCATCACGCGCGCGAAGAGCGGCTCGACGAGGTCGACGATCGACTGCACGCGCGGGAACGACAGCTCGACGTCGACCTGGGTGAACTCGGGCTGGCGGTCGGCGCGCAGGTCCTCGTCGCGGAAGCAGCGTGCGATCTGGAAGTACTTGTCGAAGCCCGAGACCATCAGCAGCTGCTTGAACTGCTGCGGCGACTGCGGCAGCGCGTAGAAGCTACCGTGGTGGACGCGCGAGGGCACCAGGTAGTCGCGGGCCCCCTCCGGCGTCGACTTGCCGAGCATCGGCGTCTCGATCTCGAGGTAGCCCTGCTCGTCCATGTGGCGCCGGATCTCCATGGTGACCTGGTGCCGCAGGCGCAGGTTCCGCTGCAGCCGCGGCCGGCGCAGGTCCAGGTAGCGGTGCTTCAGCCGCACCTCCTCGTGCGTGTCGATCCCGTCCTCGATCGGGAACACCGGCGTGCGCGCCTCCGACAGGATGCGGATCTCGCGCGCGAGCACCTCGACCCGGCCGGTCTCCAGGTTCGGGTTGACCGTCTCCGCCGAGCGCGCCTCGACCTCCCCGGTCACGGCCACCACGTACTCGGAGCGGACGTGGTCCGCGGCCCGGTGGGCGTCCTTCGACACCTCCGGCCGCGCCACGACCTGGCAGATCCCCTCGCGGTCGCGCAGGTCCAGGAACACGACGCCGCCGAGGTCGCGGCGGGTGGCCGCCCAGCCCATCACGGTGACCGTCCTGCCGACGTGGGTCTCGCGCAGCTCGCCGCAGTAGTGCGTGCGCACGAGGTCGCCGAGCGGCTCAGCCATTCGCCTTCTCCTTCAGGTAGTCGAGGACGCCGTCCTGCGCCACGTCCTGCTGCGTCGATCCCTTCATGTCGCGGACGGTCCAGACACCGCGGGCGATCTCGTCGTCGCCCAGGATCGCCACGAAGCGCGCGCCGAGCTTGTCCGCCTGCTTCATCCGGGACTTGAAGCTGCGGCCCTCGGGGTCGAGCATGGCCCGCAGCCCCGCGGCACG
>JBGASI010000201.1:0-7875 GCA_044229815.1 Vicinamibacteria bacterium
CGCCGCCCGGCGGGCGGCGTCGAAGTCCTCGTAGGCCCCCCGGCAGTCGTGGCCCTGGATGCGCAGGCGCCCGCGTGCCACGCGGAACCGGGCGTCCACCGGCCGCTGCGCCACGGTGCCGTTCATCAACCGCAGCGCTCGAGCCACGTCGCCCTGCCCAAGCGCCGCGACGGCGATCTCCTGCACGTGGTCCGGGTCGAGCCCGTCGCCGAGCGCGCTCAGGAGCAGGTCGTCGGCCTCCCGGGACCGCCCTTCCTTCTCGAGCATCGCCGCGAGGTTGTACTTCGCCGAGGACTGGTGCGGGTCGAGACGCAGCGCCTGCTCGAAGGCGGCGCGCGCCTCCGCCGCCTTCCCGGCCTCCTGGAGCAGTGTCGCCTCGTTGACGAACGATCCCCCGGTGCGCGTGCCGGTGCCCGCGCCCGCGGGGCGTGCCGCGGACTCGGCGCTCCCCACGTAGCCGAGCGCCTTCAGGCGGTCGATGGCCTCGCCCGCGGGCGCGCTGCCGGCGCTTGCCGGGCGGGGCGAGCGCACGCCGTAGTTCTGCGCGGGCAGCACCTCGGCGACGCCGGCCAGCGCCGGGCCCTCGATGCCGGCCGCGCGCGGCAGCCCGGCGAGGCCCAGGATCGTGGCCGCCACTTGCCCGACCTGTCCGTCGCCCCTGGCCGCCGAGGGCTCCGTGCCCTTGCCCCACAGCACGTAGATCCCCTCGTCACGATGCCACAAGCCGGCCGTCGCGCCGGCCAGGCCGCTCGTGCGCGGACGCCCCTCGCGCCACAGGAACCCGTGGTCCGAGACGACGAGCAGGGAGGCGCCCGTCTCCTCCGCCAGGGCCCGGTACTCCCCGAGCAGTCCGTCGATCTCCCGGAAGTAGGCCCGGGGCACCGACTGGTAGCGCTCGAACTCGGCCGGGTCGACGCCCTCCTGTCGCGGCGGGGCGAAGGCCGCGAACACGTGGCCGATCGTGTCGGTGCCCTCGAGGTACACGATGGACAGTGCCGGCCGCTTGCGCCGGATCCAGTCGACCGCGACCCGGTGGTAGAGCCGTGTCTCCACCAGGATCCGGGCGAGCGCCGTCGCCGGATGAGCGTACGGGTTGCCGTCCGCCTCGAGCCGGTGGAGCTCCTCCGCCGTCAGCCAGGGCAGATAGGCCTGCAGGGCGCCGAGCCCCACCTCCTGCTCCACCTGCCGGCGCGTCCCGACGACGCGCCCCTGCTCCTCGGAGGGAAAGACCGCACCCGGGGGCGCCTGCTCGCGCACGTAGAACGCGAACAGGCGATCCGACACCATCAGCCCGCGCACGGCCTCGGCGGGGTGCGTGGCCCACATCGCCACCACGGCGACGTCCCTCCCGTGGTCGCCGGCCATCTCCCAGACGGCCTTCTCCTGCCGCTCGTCCGAGGTGATGGGCTCGCGGGCGCCGCTTTGCGGGTTGAAGCGCGTGAAGTCGAGGATCCGGTGCCTGAGCGGGCTGACGCCGGTCATCATCGTGGTCCAGACGAGCGGCGACAGGTGCGGCTTGAACGTGCGGAGGAAGCCGGAACGGCCCTCCCGCACCAGCCGATCGAGGTTGGGCATCGCCCCGTCCGCGCGGTACTCGTCGAGCAACTGCCAGTCCGCGGCGTCGAGGCCGACGACGATCACCCTGCGGGGAGAGGATCGCCCCACGCCCCAGACGACGCCGATCGCCACCAGGGCGACGGCGAGGCCCAGCCCGAGTAGCCGGACGCGCCACCGTCTCGCCACCCGCGGCGCGCCGGATCCGGCGTCCCCCGTCTTTCGCTTCGACGCTGGAGGCATCAGGGGGGCCGAGTTTAGCAGCCCCGCGGCCCCTAGGGCAGCGGCGGGGCCGAGCCCTCCTCCGCCTGCAGCCGCTCGAGGAGCTTCGTCGCCGCGGCGTGCTTCGGGCTCTTCGCCAGCGTGGCGCGGGCCTCGCGGATCGCCTCCGGCCTGCGCCCGAGCGAGGAGTAGGCGAGGGCGAGCGTGAAGCGGGCGTCGGCGTAGTCGGGCAGGCGCCGGGCCACCAGCTCGAGGTGCGGCAGCGCCCGCGCCCACTCCCGCCGGCGGGCGAGCGCCAGGCCCAGCTCGAGCCGCGCCGTGAAGATCTGCGGGTCGCTCGCGACCACGCGCTCGTAGAGCGGGATCGCCTCGTCCCAGCGGCCGTCCTCGCCGGCCAGCGCGGCGTCGTGCAGCAGGTTCGTGACGCCCACCTTGTCCTTCGGGTCGATCCCCGAGGGCGGCGGCAGCGCGGGGCCGGTCGCCCCTGCGGCGTAGCCCAGCGACGAGAGCCGCTCGACCAGCTCCGGGTCGGCCCGCGCCGAGGGCGCCCGCGGCGCCGTCCCGCTCCACGCCGCGCGCGCGGCCGCGAGCTCGGCCGCCATCCCGTCGACCCCGGCCGGCCGCGTCCCCGAGAGGTCCCGCGTCGAGCCCGGGTCCTGGCGCGTGTCGTCCAGCTCGCGACGGGGCGCGTCGACCAGCAGGAAGCGCTCGGCCCGCCAGGCGGCGAGCGGGCTCCAGCCGAACACCCGGTGGGGGTACTCGGACTCCGCGTACGCGGGCCGCTCGGGCTCGCGCGCCCCGCGGGCGAGGCCGAGGAGCGACCGGCCCTGCATCTCCCGCGGCACGGCGAGGCCCGCGGCCTCGAGCAGCGTCGGGGCGAGGTCCACGAGGCCGACGCGCGCGCCCACCCGCCGCCCGGCCTCGCGCCGCCCCGGCAGGCGCAGCAGCAGCGGCACGCGGATCGTCGCGTCGTACAGGAAGACGCCGTGCGTGTCCTCGCCGTGCTCGCCGAGCGACTCGCCGTGGTCGGCCGCCACAGCCAGCACGGCGCCCTCGAGCCGGCCGCGCGAGCGCAGGCCAGCCAGCAGCCGTCCGACGGCGTCGTCCGTCGCCGCCACCTCGCCGTCGTACGGCGCGCGCGCGAAGCGGCGAGCGAAGGGGGCCGGCGGGTCGTAGGGGTCGTGCGCGTCGTAAAGGTGCACCCACAGAAAGACCGGCCCGGCCGGCGCCCGCTCGAGCCAGGCCAGGGCGCGGGCCACCACCACGCTGCCGCGCCTCTCCTTCGTCGCGTAGGGGTCGGCGCCCTCCCGCCGCTCGCTGAAGCCCGCGTCGTAGCGCGAGAACCCGCGGTCGAAGCCGGGGGCGATCGGCCCCTGCGGGTCGAGCACCATGGAGCCCACGAACGCCGCGGTCCGATAGCCCGCCGCCTGGAGCAACTGCGGTAACCACGGGACCGCACCCGGCAGCGCGAGGCCGAAGTCGCGCACGCCGTGGAAGGGCGGTGTCGCCCCGCTGAGGATCGTGGCGTGCGACACCGTCGTCATCGGGGCCTGGGCAAAGGCCTGCTCGAAGACGACTCCCTCGCGCGCGAGCGCGTCGAGCGCGGGGGTCAGTCCGCGCGTCGAGCCGAGGAATCCCACCCGGTCGGCCCGGACGGTGTCGAGCGTGACCAGAACGACGTCGGGCGGGCCGGCACGGAGCGGACCCGCTCCGATCGCCAGGGCAAGGACGGCGGTCGCGAGGTGTCGCATGGGCCTCGTCGATGTTAGCCGTGCGGCCCGGGGGGCGCTACGACCGCCGCGAGATCCCCAAGGCTGCGTTTCGTCCTGTTCGTCACTTTTGGCCCCAGGGCACGGTGACCTGCAATATGATTGCGCCCTCCGTCGCGAGCCGTCCTGGGAGATCCGATGGCGCAAGACCCCGGCGCGGACGAAAGCGCGCGCTCGACCCGACCGGACCCGCCCTCCGACACCGACGGCTACCGTCGCGTGTTCGAGGCGAGCCCCCACCCCATGTGGGTCTACGAGCGCGACACGCTGCGGTTCCTCGCGGTCAACGACGCGGCCGTCGCCCGCTACGGCTACTCGCGCGAGGAGTTCCTCGCGCGCACCATCCGCGACATCCGGTCCGCCGACGAGGTCGAGCCGCTGGAGCGCCACGTCCGCGCGCTCGGCGAAGGGCTCGAGCGCGCCGGCATCTGGCACCACCGGCTCAAGAGCGGCGAGCGGATCGAGGTCGAGGTGACGGGCCACCCGCTCGAGTTCGCCGGCCGCCGGGCCCGGCTGGTGATGGCAGTCGACGTCACGGAGGCGCGCCGCACGCACGAGACGCTGCGTTGGCTGCAGCGGGCCGTGGAGCAGACGGACGCGGCGATCCTGCTCACCGACCCCGAGGGTGTCATCACCTACGTCAACCCCGCGTTCGAGCGGCTCTACGGCTACACGCTGCAGGGCGCCGTGGGCCAGACGCCCCGGCTGCTGAAGAGCGGGGAGATGAGCGCCGATCACTACGCGAGCCTCTGGCACACGCTCCTGGCGGGCCGCAACTACCGCGGCACGCACATCAACCGCGCCCGCGACGGCACGCTCGTCGTGGTCGAGGCCTCCGTGACGCCGCTGCGCGGCGCGGCCGACGAGGCGGTCGGCTTCGTGTCGATCCACCACGACATCACCGACCGCCGTCGCCTCGAGGAGAAGCGCGAGCTGCTCGAGGCCCAGCTCGCCCACGCGCAGCGCTTCGAGGCCCTCGGCACCCTCGCCGCGGGCATGGCGCACGACTTCAACAACCTGCTCGGCGTGGTGCTCGGCCACGCGGCGCTGCTCGCCACCGCGCCCGGGGACCCCGAGCGCGTCTCCCGCGCGGCCGCGGCCCTGCGCCTCGCGGGCGAGCGCGGCTCGAGCCTGGTGCAGCGCGTGCTCACCTTCGCCCGCCGCACGGACGCGCGCTTCGAGGTCACCGACGCCTGGCAGCTCGCGAGCGAGGTCGAGCGCCTGCTGAAGGACATCCTGCCCCGCAGCATCGCCTTCGAGCTCGCGGCCGACCCCGGGGGCGCGCTGGTGTGGGCCGACCGCGGGCAGCTGCAGCAGGTGCTGCTCAACCTCTGCCTCAACGCCCGCGACGCGATGCCGGCGGGCGGACGCTTGTCGCTGCGCGTGACGCGGCGGCCCGGCGCGCAGCTGCGCGAACGCCTGCCCGACGCGCCCGCGCACGACTACGTGGAGCTCTCCGTCACCGACACGGGCAGCGGCATGAGCGACGAGACCCGCCGCCGCGCCTTCGAGCCGTTCTTCACGACGAAGCCCGCCGGCAAGGGCTCCGGGCTCGGCCTGGCGATCGTCCACGGGATCGCCCAGGCCCACGGCGGCCGCGTGGACCTCGAGTCGGCCGAGGGCCACGGCACCGTGTTCCGCCTCTACCTGCCGCTGTGCCTCGCCCCCGCGCCGGAGAGGGCCGCCGCGGCCGCCCCGGCCCCGGACGGCGTCGTGCTCCTGGTGGAGGACGACGAGCTGATCGCCGAGGTGGCCCGAGCCTGGCTGGAGGACGCCGGCTACCGGGTGCTGAGCGCGTGCGACGGCGACGAGGCGCTGCGCGTCTTTGGCGAGCACCAGGGCCAGCTGCACGTCGTCATCTGCGACCTGGGCCTGCCGGTCATCCCCGGACGGGACGTCTTCTACGCGCTGCGCCGGATGGCGCCGCGCCTGCCCGTCGTCCTCGTGAGCGGCTTTCTCGACCCGGCCGAGCGCGTCGAGCTGGCGCAGGCGGGCGCCGCGGGTTTCCTCGAAAAGCCCTACCGCGACGGGCAGCTGCTCGAGATCGTCGCCCGCGTCCGCGAGCGCGCGGACGGCTGAGCGCTCAGCGGCCGGTCGAGCCGAAGCCGCCGCCGCCGCGCCCGGTCGGCTCGAGCGAGGCCCGCTCCTCGAAGCGCCCGCGCTCGACCCGCTGCAGCAGCAGCTGGGCCACGCGGTCGCCCACGGCGATCGCGAAGGGCGCGTCGCCGTGGTTGACGAGCACCACGCGCAGCTCGCCGCGGTAGTCGCTGTCGATGACGCCGGCGAGCGTGTCGATGCCGTGCTTCACGGCCAGCCCGCTGCGCGGCCAGACGAGGCCCACGTGACCCGGCGGCAGCGAGAGCCGGACTCCCGTCGGCACCGCCGCGCGGCCGCCGGGAGCGATCAGCAGGGCCTCGCTCGCACGCAGGTCCGCGCCGGCGGCGCCCGCGGAGCCGTACTCGGGCAGCCTGCCGGGGGCCTCCAGCCGCACGCCGATCTCGAGAGAGCCGTCCTCGCCCATGGCCATCGTCTCCTCCGTGCCGCGGCGCGCATCCTACACCGGGGGGCGCGGTATCATCGCCGGATGGGTCGGCCCAACCTGTTCGGCATGGGACGAGACGCCCTCGCCGCGCTGCTGGCCGAGGCGGGCGAGCCGGCCTATCGCGCGCGCCAGCTCTACTCCTGGCTCTACGGTCGCCGCGTGCGCTCGCTCGCCGCGATGTCGGACCTGCCGCGGGCCCTGCGCGCGACGCTCGCCCGGGACCACGACCTGCGCTGGCCCGAGGTGCAGGAGCGGGCCCTCTCCTTCGACGGCACGCGCAAGTACCTCTTTCGCCTCGACGACGGCGCCACGATCGAGACCGTCTACATCCCCGAGGACGAGCGGCGCACGATCTGCATCTCCACCCAGGCCGGCTGCCCGCTGCGCTGCGCGTTCTGCCTCACCGGCATCGCCGGCTACAAGCGCAACCTGCGCCCCGACGAGATCCTCGGCCAGGTGGCGGCGGTGATGGCCGATCACCCCGTCGGCGAAACGCACCCGCAGCGCCGCGAGCGCGACCCGTTCCCCTGGAACGTCGTGGTGATGGGGATGGGCGAACCGCTGCTGAACTACGAGGCGACCGTCGCGGCGCTGCGCGTGCTGATGGACGAGCAGGGCTTCGCCGTGCCGCCACGCAAGCTGACGCTCTCCACCGTGGGCATCCTGCCGGCGCTCGAGCGGCTGGCGCGCGAGCCGGTGCGCCCCAACCTCGCGATCAGCCTGCACGCGCCCGACCCCGGCCTGCGCCGCGCGCTGATGCCGATCGAGGAGAAGTACGGGATCGACGAGGTGATCGCCGCGGCCCTGCGCTACCCGGTGCCGAGCGGCGGGCGGGTCACCTTCGAGTACGTGCTGCTCGGCGGCGTCAACGACGCGCCCGGCCACGCCCGCGAGCTGGCGCGCCGCCTCGCGGGCCGACGCGCCAAGCTGAACCTGATTCCCCTCAACCCCGCGCCCGAGATCCCGTTTCGCGCCCCGGCGGCCGAGGCTGTCGAGGCCTTCGCCGGGATCCTGGCGGCGGCCGGGGTCGCCGTCTCGGTGCGCCGCTCGCGTGGCCGCGACATCCTGGCGGCCTGCGGGCAACTGCACCTGAAGCAGGCGGCCGTGCCCGCGGTGGCCCGATCCTGAGCACCGAGCCCCTCTCCCGGGCCCGCTTCGCCGCCGGGCTGGCGCTCGTCGCCCTCGCGCTCGCGGCCGCCGTGCTGCCGGGGCTCGGCGTGCCGCGGCTGGAGCGCGCGGAGATCTACTTCCTCGACGCGGCCCGCGGCATGGTGGAGAGCGGCGACTGGCTGGTCCCGCGCTACCAGGGTGAGCCCTTCTTCGACAAGCCGATATTGAGCTACTGGTTGATGGCCGCGGCGATGAAGGCCTTCGGCACGACGGCGCTCGCCGCCCGCTGCGTCCCGGTCCTCGCGGCGCTCGGCCTGCTGCTGGCCACGGCCTGGCTCGGCACGCTCCTCTACGACCGCCGCTCCGCGCTCGCGGGGGCGTTCGTGCTGTCGACGACCCTCGCCTTCTTCGCCTTCGCCCGCATCGCCATGGCCGACATGCTGCTGGCGCTGTGGACGACGCTCGCGGTGGCCCTCGGCGTCCTGGCCTGCCGCGAGCGGCCGCCCTCCTGGGCGCTGCCGGCGCTCGGCGCCGCGCTGGGCCTCGGCTTCGCCACCAAGGGCCCGATCGCCCTCCTCGTGCCGGGACTCGCGCTGGCGCCGCTCGTCTGGCGCCGGCGGCGCGGGCCCTGGGCCGCGCTGCCGCTCGCCTCGGCCGCCCTCCTCTGCGCCGTGCTCG